>DQVB01000563.1 GCA_015661985.1 Planctomycetota bacterium
GCGGGGGGCGAGCACAGCCCGAAACGGCGGGCCGGCGCGGTCGCCCCAGGTGTTGGCCAGACCCGATCGCCACAGGCCGAACGGAATGCTGGCCGCCCCCCTACGACTCGTGGCGCCTGGCGAACGCTTGTAGCTCAGCCGGCCGAGCTGTTCTTGCGCAGCCGCTCGATGAGCACGAAGGCCAGCGCCGCCAGTTCCGTGCGCGAAAGGGTCGATTCCAGGCTGCGGATCGCCGCTTGGATGCGGGGCGAAGTCTGCGGATCACGCTCGGCCAGCTGCAAGGCTGTATCGAGCTGCCGCCGGTTGATGCAGTAGACCGACTCACCCCCGAGGATGTCGACAGGTCCGGTGCTCATCCAGATCGGGCCTTTCCAAGCGTTCAGGATCCGTTCAGAGTTGGAAGCTCACGCCGCAGCCGCAGGTCTTCACCGCCTTCGGGTTGGTCAGACGGAAGCCGCCCTGGATCAGGTCGTCCGAATAGTCGATCTCCAGGCCATCGAGGTGGAGGAGACTTGCCTGATCGGCGATCACACGAAGCGGGCCGTCCTGGTAGACGAGCCGTTCGCTTCGGTCCATGGCGTCCTCGATGGTCGCCGAATAGGTGTTCCCTGCGCAGCCTCCGGAAACCACCTTGACCCGCAGGTAGTTCTGGCCGTTCAGGCCGAGGCGTATCAGTTGCTCTTTTGCTCTTTCTGAGACAAGAATCTTCATACCTCTTGACTCGCTATGGCAAGAGAAACAGCTCTTCGAATGAATCCATCACCCGGTCAGGACGGCCCTTGGCCGCCTGATTCCGGCGCTTGGAGACGTCAGGCCAGGTTGATCGTCACGGTTTTCAGCTCCGTGTAATTCTGCAACGCCGCTTCGCCCAGCTCACGGCCGATGCCGCTCATCTTGAACCCACCAAACGGGGCGGCCGGATCGAAGACGTCGTAGCAGTTCACCCAGACGGTTCCGGCCTTGATGGCCCGGGCAAACTGGTGCGCCTTGGTCACGTCCCGGGTCCAGACGGCCGCGGCAAGGCCGTAGAAGGTCTCGTTGCCCCGCCGGATCACCTCATCGAGGTCACGGAAACGGAGGACGGCCATGACCGGCCCGAAGATCTCCTCCCGGGCAATCTCCATCTGGTCGGTCACCTCGGCAAACACGGTCGGCTCGACGTAGTAACCGCGGCTGCCGTGCCTTTGGCCGCCGGTCATGCACTGGGCGCCGGCGCGGCGGCCCTTGTCGATATACTCCAGGATCTTCTCGAACTGGCTCCGGTCCACCTGGGGGCCTTGGGTGGTTTGGGGGTCGAAGGGGTCGCCCAGCCGGCGGGTTTTGGCCCGCTGGACCACCTTGGACACGAACTCGTCGTATATCCGCTCCTCGACAAACAGGCGACTCCCCGCGCAGCAGCACTGGCCCTGGTTCATGAACAACCCGAACTCGGCTCCGGCCACCGCCGCATCCAAATCGGCGTCGGCGAAGATCACGTTGGGGCTCTTGCCGCCCAACTCGAAGGTCAACCGCTTCAAGGTGGGCGCGGCATCAGCCATGATCAGCTGCGCCGTGCGGTATTCCCCGGTGAAGGCGATCTTGTCCACCCCCGGGTGCTTGACCAGCGCGCCGCCGGCCGTGGGCCCGTAGCCGGGCACAATGTTGATCACCCCAGGCGGGAAGCCGGCCTCGAGGGCCAACTCACCGAGCCGCAGGGAGGTGAGCGGCGTCTGCTCGGCCGGTTTCATGACCACCGTACAGCCGGCGGCCAGCGCCGGGCCCCACTTCCAAGCCACCATCAGCAGGGGGAAATTCCAGGGGATGATCTGGCCGCATACGCCCACCGGCTCGCGGCGGGTGTAACAGAAATAGTCGCCCCGCACAGGAATCGTGTCCCCATGGATCTTGTCTGCCCACCCGGCGTAGTAGCGGAAAACGTCAATCACCATGGGCAGATCCACGCTGCGGCTGTCCCGGATAGGCTTGCCATTGTCCAGCGTTTCCAGGGCCGCCAATTCGTCCAGGTTCTCTTCGATCAAGTCGGCCAGCCGGTGCAGCAGCTTGCCTCGGTCCCGGGCATCCATCCGCGGCCACGGCCCCGACTGGAAGGCCTCCCGCGCCGCCTGGACCGCCCGGTCAATGTCCACTTCCTCTCCCTCGGCCACTTCAGCAATCACCTCTTCCGTGGCCGGATTCACCGTGGGAAAGCCCTTGCCGCTCGCTGCCTCACACCAGCGGCCCCCGATGAGCATCCTGGTCTGCCGCACCTCCGGTACAGCTTGAGCTTCCGGCTGGGTAAGCGTTGCCATCGCTCGTTCTCCCGTCTGTTGAACTCTGTAAAGCAGGTCCTCCGCAGACCTGGCACCCGGAGGCCGAGCCGACAGCGAGCCATGGGGCCATCGCGCGGATCCCCGCACCAGGCGATCCCGGCCACCCCATCCGAGAGGGCCCAATGGGCCCGCGCCGGGAAAGCCCTCGCCATAGTCGCAGTCGTGACTTCCCGCCGTGCGCGACCACGCGGGGCAAGCCCGTGCGACATTTATGACAAGAAAAACTGGTAGAATTCTAGCCTGACTGTCCCCCGAGGCAACAACCCGAAAGACCAGGCCGGGGCGGCTAAACGGGGTGGCAGTGGGCCTTGGGCAGCCATGAGGCGACTTTCCACACGTCGCCGGCCCCCATGACCACCACCACGTCCCCTTGTCGGACACGGGCCTGCAAGCTTGCGATCGCGCCGTGCAGGCTGGGGGTCAGCACGGCGCTTCGCCCTTCACGCTCGACCAGCCGCGCCAGGGCGGCCTGCAGTTTCCGTGCCTCGCGCGCGGTCGCCTCCGGTTCACGTGCCCGATAGATGGGCAGCACCAGCACGTGGTCGGCCCCTGCGAGGCTGGACGCCAGGGGCTCAAGCAGCCGAGCCGTCCGCGAAACCTGGTGCGGCTGGAAGACGCACCAGAGGCGGCGTCCGGCAAACATCACTCGCAACGCCTCCATCGCGCAGGCCACTTCCGTCGGGTGATGCGCGTAGTCTTCCAGTACGATGGCGCCGTGCCACTGCCCCACGGCTTGCAAACGACGGCGCACGCCCGGAAAGCTCGCCAGCGCCCCGGCCATCTCCTCCGGCCCCAAGCCGCTATGCCAGCCGATAGCGACCGCGGCCAGCGCATTGACCACGTTATGCGCCCCGGGCAAAGGGAGGTGGAACCAACCCAGCGGCCGCCCCTGGCGGAGCAGACGGAATCGGCTCGAGCCGGCGGTCAGCGTCACCTTGTCGGCCGCCCAATCGGCGCCGGCGTTGACGCCGAAGGTCTCCAGTTTGGCCTGTGCCAGGGGGCCCAGCCGCTGCAGCACAGGGCACTCCTGCCGCACCAGAACCACTCCGCTCCGGGGGAGGCGCGTAATGAAACGGCCGAAGGCTTCCTCCAGCTGCCTCTGCGTCGCGAAACAGTCGAAATGATCCGGTTCGACCCGATGGATCGCTGCCACCTGGGGGGCCAGATGAAGGAAGTTCCCGCGGTATTCGCAAGCTTCGGCCAACACCAGGTCGCTTCGCCCGAAGCGCCCGCCGGTGGGCCAGCCAATGGGTGTAGCGCCCAAAAGTACCGTGGGGTCACACCCCCCTTGGATGAGCAGATGGGCTGCCATGGCCGTGGTGGTCGATTTGCCATGGGTGCCCGCCACGGCTAGCCCCTGCCTGCCGGCCATGATGCGCCCCACCGCCTCAAAGTAGGTCAATACGGGGAGACGCAGCCGCCGGGCCCGCCTCAGTTCGCAGTTGTCCTCGCCCACCGCGGCGCTGTACACGACCAACTCGGCGTGCGGCGGAACGTGGCCCGCAGAGTGCTGGCCCACTGCGACCTGGTCGAAGGGGGGGGTGGCAGGGAGTCGATCGGCATGGCGGTCCGAACCGGTGACCCGCCAGCCGGCCTGGACAAACCACTGGGCTAGCGATCGCATGCCGCTGCCCGCGATACCTATCAGATGCACGGCGGGCGCTGGCCGGGCGGACGGGGCGGCTGGTCGGATCGGCGCGCAGGGGCAATCCGGATCAATGGTGGGGCGCATGGCAACGCGGAACCAGCTGCGGTCAAAGGCGGCGGTATCATAGGTCCACGGCCGCCGGCCGGTCAATGGCAGCCCTCAGGACCAGTGGCGCAGCCAGTGTCGCAAAGGCCTTCGCGGTGTTCAGGGACGATGACCGGCGCATCCGGCAGTCGATTCGGCCATCGTGCTCCGCGTGACGAGCGAGCGGCGACTGGCCCCCTGAGGGTGGGAGGCCGCCGCGCCGGTGAGCTGGCCCGTGCGGAAGCGGTTCGGGCGCCGGGAGACAACCAACAGCCGGCCGTGTCGACTTGGGAACACTGTTTCAATATAGTTGCGACTCTTGTGCGACGGCCGCCCGTAAGGGCGATCGGGCGCCGCGGTCGGTGGAGGGATCGATTCCAGTTTGAGGGCCACTGCATGAGTTCGAAGGGAGTTGTTCTGACCGAAAGCGAGATGCCCGGGGCGTGGTACAACATCCTGGCTGATCTGCCTGAGGCCCCGCCCCCCCGTTGAACCCGGCCACGCACGAGCCGCTCGGGCCGGAGGCCTTGGCGCCGATCTTTCCGCAGGCGTTGATCCAGCAGGAGGTGTGCCAGCAGCGATGGATTGAGATCCCCGAGCCGGTGCGCCGGGTGCTGGCCATCTGGCGGCCCTCGCCGCTGGTGCGGGCCACCGAGCTGGAAAAGGCCCTGGGCACACCGGCGCGGGTCTACTTCAAAGACGAAAGCCACAGCCCGCCGGGCAGCCATAAACCGAACACGGCCGTGGCCCAAGCCTACTACAACAAGCAGGAAGGCGTCCGCCGCTTAGCCACCGAAACCGGGGCCGGCCAATGGGGCAGCGCCCTGGCCTTCGCCTGCTCGATGTTCGGCCTCGAGTGCAAGGTCTACATGGTCAGAGTCAGCTATCAGCAGAAGCCCTACCGGCGATCGATGATGGAGATCTGGGGCGGCACAGTGACCCCTAGCCCCTCGGAGGAAACGGAGGCGGGCCGCAAGATCCTGGCCCAGAATCCGGACACCCCGGGCAGCCTGGGCATCGCCATCAGCGAAGCGGTCGAGGCGGCCGTGAAGGACGAAAACACCAAGTATTCGTTGGGCAGCATTTTGAACCACGTACTCTTGCACCAGACGATTATCGGACTGGAGACGGAGAAGCAGTTCGACTTGATCGGTGACAGCCCGGACGTGGTGATCGGTTGTTGCGGCGGCGGGAGCAACTTCGCGGGGCTGGCGTTCCCCTTCCTTCGCCATCGGCTGGCTGGGAAACAGATCCGCTTCATTGCCGCCGAGCCCCATGCCTGTCCGACGATGAGCCGTGGCCAATACCGCTACGATTTCGGGGACACCACGGAGCTGACCCCCCTGCTGAAGATGTTTACCCTGGGCCATAGCTTCGTCCCGCCGGGAATCCACGCCGGTGGGCTGCGTTACCACGGGATGGCCCCGCTGGTGAGCCTGGCCATCAAACTCGGCCTGATCGAACCGGTGGCCTACGACCAGATCGAATGCTTCGAGGCGGCCAAGCTGTTCGCGGCCACCGAGGGCACCATCCCTGCCCCGGAAACCTCGCACGCCGTGCGCGCGGCCATCGTGGAAGCCGAGCGGTGCCGTCAGACCGGTGAAGAGAAGTGCATCGTGTTCAACTTCAGCGGCCACGGCATCTGCGACCTGGGCGCCTACGACAAGTTCCTCAGCGGTCAACTGGAAGATTATCAATACCCGCAGGAGAGGATCGAAGCAGCCATCGCTGAATTGCCCAGGGTGGATTAGATTGGCAGGTCAGGCTCTGCCTGACGCCATGTGTGTTGCCTCTGGATGAACCTCAAACGGCCCGGCCCGCCCCAGCCCAGCCCGCAACCCCTCCCTCGGGCGCCCGGCCGCCTCCTGGGCGGAGGCCGCCTTTGGTCAGCCGCAGCCAGACCTACTCGCTGATCCAGGTTGGGCCTCGGCCGAGGAAAAACTCCTAATGCGCCATGCGCCCGGCCCGCCGGGGGCTTGTCCGACCGACCAGCTCACGGGAGCGACCCGAAGGTCTCCAATCCGGTCATCTCCGGGAACATCGGGCACCGAGGTGAAGCGGGAGAGCAACGGTCCGAGTGATTGGGCCCGTCATGAGATCTACCCACACGGCGGGGGCACCTTCGCTCAACGGGGTGGGATCTGCCCACAACGGAGGGTTGGCCGGGAGGCCAACCGACAACGCAGCGCGCCGTTCGAAGGCTGGTCCCTGCAGGGGGCCTGGGCATGCGCGACTGCCACAATGGCAGGTTCGGCCAAGGTGTTCGGCCGTCGAGGCTGCTTTGGAGAGGGTCGTTTTTTTCTGTCGCAATGGGCCGTGGGAAATTGTAAAATGTTGGAGGGGCGGACGTTATCACAATCAGTCCCGGAAGGGGCCGGATACCCAACCGATTGGTACCCGAATTGCTACCGAGAGAGCTGCGGCACTTTTTTTCAGTGAGGCCCGCGGCACAGATGATCGAGACTCCGTCCCTGCTGATCACCGACGACGACCCAGCGTTCCGCGAGACGCTGCGGTTGGTTTTCGAGCCGGAGGGATATCGTACCCTGATGGCCGGTGATGGAGAGGAAGCGCTGTCGATCATCCACCGGCAAGACGTGCACCTGGTGCTCTTGGACATGCACATGCCCAAACTGACCGGCCTGGAAACCCTCCGGCTGGTCAAGCGGGTGCGGGCCCCTTTGCCGTGCATCCTGCTGTCGGCCGAACTGGACGAACAGATCGTGCGGCAGGCCCTGTTGGCCCAGGCGTTTTCCGTGTTGCGCAAGCCGGTCAGTCGCCGCCAGCTTACCGGGGTGGTCCGCCAGGCCTTGTTGAGGACCTACGGGGCCTCTTGACGCAACAGGACAATCGTTTGCGGCCCTGCCGAAGGGCGTCCTGCCCCTTGGGTCCCGGCGGCGGCGATGCGCCTCGAGCTTGTGGGTCGTGCCCTGAAAACCCGGTCCGCTGAACGGCGCGGCCCCGCCAACAGACGGTAGAGGACGAAACCCAGGCTATTACACATCGGCTCGGCCGTCCACGGCGTCGCTGTCCAATGCCTGCTCGGGGGCCATGTAGTCGACTACAGCTCGGCCATGCGATCCCATGTGTCCTGCCGGCGCTGCTTCAGGCGTTCGAAGAGTGTGCTGGAGGTTGACGGCGACTCGGCCTTTCCACACTCGCAACCCGCGCCCACTGCTGCCCCCCACGTATCATGAGCCTCATGTGAGAGTGACTCTTGATAATGGTTCGAGTGTTTTCCCCTTGCAAGCGCTGGGACCGCCAGCGCCACGACTGCTGCGATCACGGCACCTCGATGACCACGCGGGATTGATCATGGTCGGCATCGAAGGGGAGCCGGAGGGCGATGCGACCCTCGGCCGGCTCGGCCCGTCCGTCCTTGCGATAGGGGTTGTGGGGCAGCACGGGCCAACGGAGGGCGGCTCCAGGGGGCAGATCCAGTCGATAGCCGGTCTGCACGAACGTGGCCGGCAAATGGAGCCGGAATCCGCCGTGGGCAATCCACGGCCCAAGCTGGTCTGCGGGGAGCACGACCGGTTCGCCGCGGATCAAAACGGACCGGCCGGCCGCCGTCTCCAGCGGCTGGTTCATCCGCGGGATGAGCGTCAGGTGGGCGGCCACGGGCAAAGATGCACCGACTGACGCCCGCAGCGTGTACTCCAGCTTCCGCTCGTCCACCACGCGCAAGCGGATCTGGCAGGCTTGCTCGCCGTAGACCAGATCGAGCCCCGGCTCAGGGTCCAGCACCAACGTGGCCTGGCGGGGAACATGGTACAGCTCGCCCCGTGGCCGGAAATCGGGACTCGTGTCGCCCGGCGCGTGACTCAACAACGACGGATCGCCCACGGTGAAGTTGCTCCACAGGGGCTGGCACTTCGTATTGCCGCCCCCAACGATCAATCCCACCTTGTCGTGATAGATACTCACCAGGTTCTGCCGGTCCTGGATCCACCGCGACGTGGAGATCGGCGCCGTGTACGCCGACAAACAGATGAACCAGGGGCGCCGGCGAATGGTGGCCGCCCGGGCCTCGCCCCCCTCCCGCAACACGAACACGCCGTCTTCGTCGGCCCCGCCGGCGGCCATCGGCCCCTCTTGGCCGTAGAGTGTCAGGGAGGCGATCAGGTCGGCATCCAGGCCTTCCCAACCGAGGCGTGACCACTGACGAAACAGGTACGCCCGTCCCTCGGGCGAAAAGGTGAAGCCCACGTTGCCTTCGGCGATCGTCCCGTCGTAGGGGTTCCGCCCATCGATCGTCTCCACGTTTTGCCCGCCCGGATAGGTGAAATGGCGGTGGAAACGGGCGCTCCGCTCCAGCGCCGGCAGCACCCGCCGGTCGCCAGACACGGCGTAGTACGTGCCCAACGCGTCGATGTACACGAAGTTGTACAGCACCACCGGACCCACACCCTCCGACCAATAGCCTCCTTCCCGCTGCGCGTTGGCCACCCGCAGCAGAAACTCGGCCGCCTGGCGGCACCACTCGTCACGTCCGAAAACCTGGCCCGCGATATACAGGCCCATCGCATGGTGGGCCGAGATGTTGTGCACGCCTCCCAATTGGGTGCGGCTGATGGCGCCGTAGCCGCGCCGCAGCGCCTCCGACCAACGGCGGCGGGCCTCGGCGGGCATCGCATGGCGCACCAATGCGAACGTCCGGATCCAACGCGAATAGGTCCACGGCATCCAAATCCTGCCCCACGTGCTCCCGTCCTTCTTGACGAACTCCCACCGGCCCTCCGCGTCCATGTTCGCCAGGAGCGGATCGCCGGCCTTGACGATCACCTCCAACAGCTGCGGATCCCGGTAGTAGCGGTTCCCTTCGGCCGCCGTGGCATAGACCACGGCCAACGGGTACATGGGATGCTGGTCTCGACAGATCCAAATCCCCGTACCGAACCGGCCTGTTTCCGAGTCAAATCGGGCCAGGATCCGGGGTGTGCTCTGCACCAGCGCGCCCAGCAGACGCTCCTTGTACGCCAGATCATCGGCGACGATACGCCCGCACGCCAGCGCCAAGACGACCCACAACCACTTGGCCCCTTTCATCCTAGCGTCCCCCATGGTTCGTATCCCTTGTCTTTGATACCCTCATCCCCCGCGCCGCCCCACTGGGCCTCCGTTCCGCAGCAGAGCCACGCACAGTATACCGGGTCCCTCCCCACCGGAAAAGACGTCGGTCCGGTCCGATCATCAATGGGGCGCCCTTCGAGCATGCCCGACCGGACAACAGCTTGCGCTTCCCGGCCAAGTCTCACCATGTCACTGGTTCCAAGATGTCCGTTCACGGCGTGGAGGTCCGCCTGTTGCACAATTGCACACGGTGATTTAGCCGGAATTGCCGCTCGAGCCGGTGATTGACGGGCAAGGATGCCCATCTTGCGTCTCCTTTCTGCAACGTCCGGGTTACCCCAACCATTCCTCCTGGGCCTTGGCGTTGCACCGTGAAACAGATTCGACCAGGAGAAGATCGGCCCGATCAGGGCCAAGGGATCTCTTGTGTGGAAGAGCTTCGCGAGCCCAACCCATCCGGGGCGGTCAGAATCATCGGCGGTGACCGTATCCGCACTGCGGGCGGAGTTGTCACTGGAACCGCAGTACGGACAGCGCGCTGGCCACGCTGGCCAAGCTCCGTGGCCGTGTGCGTCCCTTTCAGTGGGTGGGCAAGGCCCTTGAGAAGCTGTTTTCGCCCAATCGGCCAAGTGTCAGGAAAAAGGCACTCGCAAGCTGATTCCTTCCACATCCGACGCCGTCGAACGCGGCTACCACGAGATGCAAAAGGGCGTGCACGGCCTTCGCACCCCATCGACGATTCCTGGGCGCATTGCCCTGGACGTGTACCGAGTGGAGTGACGCGGCGCGGTACGGAACAGCCTTCCGTGCTCTGTTTCGGGGCGTCAGACCCGTCGTCTCACTTGCGAAATATTCGGCCCTGGGGTAGCATATGTCTTTTCCCGGGGAAAGCGCATGTCGGCTGGTGGGGCGGCTGAGCGGAGGGCTGACGATAGTCCTGGAGGTGACCGCCTGATCAATTGAAACCGGTCCTGACGGTATGCAACCGAAGCCCCCTGAGTTGTGGGGGCGTCTTGCCTGATGTGTTGCGTCCAAAGGAGGCCGTGGGAATCGAGGGTAGTGCGGGGAGCCGCCGGTGGCGAAGATCATCGACCAGATGGGGGACAGTGGAGCCATGATGCGCAACTTGTGGAATCCGGCGAGAGGAATTCTCAATGCCATTCTCCTGCTTGCTGTCACCAGTTCCTTGGGTGCGGGCAAGGAATTCATGGCTCATTTTCCCCTGGACGGAAACGCTCAAGATGTCTCGGGCAACGGCAACCACGGCGTGGTCCACGGAGTCCGTTTCGTCAAAGACACGATCCGTGGAAAGACTCGTGTTGTCGGCGTTTTCGACGGCCTTGACGACTGGATTGAAGTGCCTCATCGCGATGTTCTGCGCTTCGGAAAGGCCGATTTCTCCATCTCGGTCTGGCTCCACACTGAATCGCCTCTCGACGACATCGTGGGCGATCTGGTGAGCAAATACGACGCCGCTGCGCGGCGCGGATTCGTGTTCAATGTGAAGCACAACGTGGGGGTGCCGACGAGTCCGGCGAACGATCGGCATTTGCAATTCGGCGTCGATGATGGGTCGCCAAACCTCAAGTGGACCGACTGCGGCCGACCCGGAAAGGCCGTTCTGGTTTACACGCTCACCGTCCACGGGGGCCACCTGTATGCCGGGACCTGCGTTGCGGGGAAGGACGACGCCGGTCGAGTCTTCCGTTACGCCGGCGGCACGCGGTGGATCGACTGCGGTGCGCCCGACCGTTGCAATGCCGTCTCGGCGCTGGCCAGCTACCAGGGTCAGCTGTACGCGGCGGTCTCCAAGTACCGTCTGCGAGGCTCTGCGCTCGCAGAATCGGAGAATCCGCACCGGGGTGGAAGGGTTTATCGCTACGACGGGGCACGGAAATGGGTTCTCGTGGGCACCCTCCCGAACGTGGAGGCCATCAACGGACTGGTCGTCTTTCGCGGCAAACTCCACGCCTCGTCGATGTATGCTCCGGCCGGGCTGTTTCGCTACGAAGGCGGAAACACCTGGAACGCGTGCGGAAGTCCGGAGGGCAAACGGGTGGAAGCGTTGTGCGTCTACAACGGCCACTTGTTCGCCACCGGATACGATGAAGGCGCCGTCTACCGGTATGACGGCCGGCGGTGGACCCATTGCGGAAGGTTGGGCGACAACACCCAGACGTATTCTTTCGCCGTGTACGAAGGCGGGCTTTACGTGGGCACGTGGCGATCCGGTCGGGCGTACCGCTACGACGGCGACCATCGCTGGATCGACGTCGGCCGGCTTGGAAACGAGCTCGAACTCATGGGCATGTCGGTTTACAACGGCAAGCTGTATGGCGGAACGCTGCCCCTGGCGGAAGTGTATCGCTTTGACGGGCCTCATTCGTGGCGCAAAGTAGGCCGCGTGGACCACACGCCGAACGTGCGCTACCGCCGGGCCTGGTCGATGGCCGTGTTCCAAGGGAAACTCTTTGTGGGAACGCTCCCGTCCGGCCATGTCTGGTCTCTGGAATCCGGAAAAAGCGTTACGCACGACCGGTCGTTGCCGGCCGGTTGGATTCACGTCGCAGCGGTCAGGTCGTCTGATCGCCTGAGGTTGTATGTCAACGGCCGAACCGTGGCCACGTCGTCGGTGTTCAACTCTGCAAGCTACGATCTGACGAACGCACAACCCTTGCGGATCGGCTTTGGATCACACGACTTCTTCCACGGACGGATGAGCGATCTGAGGATCTACCGCGGGGCGCTGAACGCTGGCGACATCGAAGAACTCATGCGACACCGTTGAACGCACCCCCTGCCGTCTTTGGTAGTGGCAACCAGGCGGTGACTGCTATGCCAGGCTGACCCAGGGAAGGAACGGGCAGCGTCCGTCAGCGTCCGTTACCCGCAGCGTGCAAACCGCCAGGGTAGAATGGACATTCCTCTCCGTCACAAGTGGGCTGAGACGCGCAATAGCCTGGGCATCGAAGATGTCACAAAAGTGCGTCTTGCCGCACGACCCGGCCTCGCCGATCGAGCCGGTGATTGACGGGCAAGAATGCCCATCCCACGTTTCCTTTCTGCAACGTTGGGCTTACCCCAACCATTCCTGCTGGGCCTTGGCGTTGCGCGTCAAGACAGATTCAACACACTCAAAGAAACCCTGCAGGCACGGCACTTGCAATCGGTAGTACACCGCGGTGCCACGCTTTTCATCCGTCACGATTCCAGCGTTTTTCAGCTGGTTCAAATGGCGCGATACCGTGGACATGTCCAAGCCGACAAGCTCAGTGAGCTCGCAGACGCACCGCTCGCCGTGCTTGGTCAATTCGTCCACGATGAGTAACCTCGCTGGATGGGCCAGCGCCTTGATGATCTTCGCCCGTGCTTCGTACTGGGCCAGACGTTTTCTGTCCATGGGCGTCGCCGCCGGAAGTGATGGTTGGATCGCCTATCCCCTCCCTGTCATGCTAGCCAAATGAACAACAGGGGACAAGACCAACGGCCACGTTCGTGGGTGCACGAGACCGGCGGCCCCGGGTTCGGGTCCGGTTGCCTTTTTCAACCGCATGGCGATCGCCGTGACGGGGCGGTGTGGCGCCGCTGGCCGGTCGGTCTCAGCCGGTGGCTGGCGTTCGGGGCGGGCGGCGGTCGGAGAACGCGGCTGATGTGGATCTCTGGCCATAACGATCGAGTCTCTTTGCGCTCATTCTTCGCAATCAGCTGCCGCTGGTTGGCTGGGGGCAAAGCTGCTACACTTCAGCAGTCGGTCAATGGACTTTATGTGCGGAGCGATGTGATGAGACTGGTGACGTATCGCAGTGATGGCCAGGCGCGCGTGGCGGGGCTGCGCCAGGGAGCGTATGTGGACTTGAAGGGGGCTGATCCAGCCGTGCCTGTCTCGATCCGGGAGCTGCTGGCCCAGGGCCCCGTGGGCCTGGAACGAGCGGCACGAGCGTTGGCCACCGGGCCATCGATAGAGATGGAGGCGAGCGTGTTGTTGCCTCCGATTCCTGATCCGCGCAAGGTGATCTGCGTGGGGGCCAACTACGCCGATCACGCCCGCGAATCGGGCATGCGGCCGCCTTCGGAGCCGGTGATCTTCAACAAGTTCCCTACGACGATCCGCAAGGACGGCGACCCGATTGTGCTTCCTCGGGCCAGCCGGCAGGTGGATTACGAAGCCGAGTTGGTGGTGGTCATGGGCCGCGGGGGGCGACGGATCGCCGAGTCCGAGGCGA
>DQVB01000419.1 GCA_015661985.1 Planctomycetota bacterium
GTCGGCCGCAGCGTGGCAGAGGGTTACCGAGTCAGTGGCACCCCGCCCCGCCGACCCAGACGCCGGGAGGCCAAGCCAGCGGGACGAGCGGCTTCAGCCGCCGCAGCCTCTGCGAGGCCTGTCGGCCGAGGAGTTCCAGGCCGAGGTGGAACAGATCAGAATGCAGTTGGCCATTACGCTGGCCGAAGAGCCCGAGGTTTGGCAGCTGGAGGGCTTGATGGCCCGAGCCGAGCAGCTGAAGGCCCAGGCGCAGACGGCCCTGGAGCGAGGCCAGACGCGACTGCTTCTGCGTCGCCTTGCCCAGGCCAGGGAAATCAAGCGGCGTCAGGAAGCGCTGCAAGCAGTGGAGGTGGTGGCTGAACGGCGCCATCGCCAGCTGGACCAACTGCGACAAGGTGAAGATGGGTCGCCGGAGGCCGCGGCGGCGGGCCGTTTCGATGGCGTGGGCCGGTTGGCCCGTGTGGTTTCGCCCAAGCCGGGTGCCCCTCGTTACGCCTTGGTCGACGACGACGGCGATATCCGCTGCTTCGTCACACCAGCCCCCGGCGTGAACATGCGTTTCTATCTGGGCAAGCTGATCGGGGTGACCGGCACGCGCGGGTACATCGCCCAACAGCGCGCCCAGCATGTGGTCGCCAAGCACATCACGCCCCTGGAAAGCCGCCTGCGGTAACCGGGAGGCTTCCCTGGACGGCAGTCGCAACGGCTCCTGTTACTGGATCCATCCGCCGCCCAACACACGGTCCCCCCGGTAGCAGACCACTGCCTGGCCCGGGGCCACACCACAGCTGGGTGAATCGAAACGCACCCGAAAGCTCGTTTCGTCCAAAGGCTCGACCGTGGCCGGCAGGGCCGGGCTCCGGTATCGGATTTTCACCTCGCATCGGAACGGCTCGCTGGGCGGGTCGACCAGCCAGTTGGCCTGGTCGGCCGTCAACTCGTCGCGGGCCAGCTCTTCTCGGCTTCCCACCACCACGCGGCGCGTCTCCGGCTCGACGCGCACCACAAACTTTCGCTCCCCGAAGGCGATCCCCAACCCCTTGCGCTGTCCGACCGTGAACCGTTCGATCCCTTCGTGGCGGCCCATCACCTCACCCCGGGTGGTCACGATTTCCCCGGAGGTGTCCACGACGCGCCGCTGTCGTACCAGCCGCGCATGGTCCCCGTCCGGCACGAAGCAAATCTCCTGGCTGTCGGGCTTTTCGGCTACGGGGAATCCCAGGCGGCGGGCCATCTCCCGGATCTCTTCCTTGCGCCGCCCGCCCATGGGAAACAACAAACGCCGCAACCGTTCTCGACCGATCCCGAACAACACGTACGACTGGTCTTTGTTCACGTCGCCTCCTCGGCACAGCGCCGGAACCGACTCGCCCGACACCGGCACCAGCCGCGCGTAATGCCCTGTGGCCACGTAGTCTGCCCCGATGCTATCGGCGTACGCGAATAGCTTCCCGAACTTGATCCACATGTTGCAGACCACACACGGGTTGGGCGTCCGCCCGCTGACATACTCATTGACAAAATAGTCCACGATCCGCTGAAACTCGGACTCGAAATTGATGGCGTAGAAGGGCACGCCCAACTGGCCGGCCACGCGCCGAGCGTCCTCGGCGTCCGCCGCGGTGCAACAGCCCCGATGACGCGCCGGGCGGGTGATTCCGCACGCCTCCAGCTGGATGCCGTGGCGCATGAACACCCCCACCACTTCGTGGCCCGCTTGGCACAAAAGCCAAGCTGCCACGCTGCTATCCACCCCGCCGGACATAGCCAAAACCACTCGCGCCATCGGCCCGCACCGTAAGAGGGGACTCGCCGAGTCGGCTCCTTCGTCGCCCAGATGCAGAGGGCGCTTCCGTGCCGCTGAGTGTTCCCCAACATTGCACAAAAGGAACCGTAGGATGGTCATGCTTGCCCGCCAATCATGGGCTCGACCGGCGAGACCGGCTCGTGCGCCAAAACCCACCCACATTTGTGACATCTACCATGCCCGGGCTGTGGCGCCTCTTGTCCCACTGATGACGGACAGGAATGTCCATCCTGCCCCGCCGGTTTGCAACGCTCGGGACTTCTCCTCTACTTTCCGGCGATGATCAGGTCCAAGCGCTCGCTGCGTTCAGCCAAAGACAGTCCACCGCTGCCCTCGATGGTCATCCAACCGTTGTAACCCACCCGATCAAGCGCACGGCGGACAACGGGCCAGTCGACACTCCCTTCCCGGATGTTCACAAACCGTCCGCCATGTCCGTCCGGGTTGAGGCGGAAGTCTTTCACGTGGATCTTCACCAGCAGCTTGCCCAATGCCCGGATCCACTGCTCGGGCGGCGCATAGCGGACGTGGTTGCCGATATCGAAGTAGGCCTGGACCCACGGGCTGCGGAACGAAGCCACGAAGTGTGCGAACAGGTCGGGCTTGACCCAGAGGTTGTTCCATACGTTTTCCAAGGCAATGACCACGCCAGTCTTCTCCGCCACGGGGATGAGCTTCTCGATGGCCCGCCGGGAAGTGTCGATGGCGTGATTGTGGGCCTCGATGTACGCCGCGTACGGCGTGTTGTCACCAGCGACGACCGTGCGAACGTGCCCCGTCTTGCGGTCGAACTGGATCTGGAACTCCCACGGTTCGGGCATGGGCATACCACGCACACGGCAAGGCACCAGCAGGATGGCGTCGGCACCGAACGCTTCAGCCGCCTTCAGTGCCGTTTCCACACTGGCAATGTCCGCGGCCGCCTTTTCCGATACGTTGAAATTGGTCCATCCGCGAAGCACGCTGTGGATCTTCATCCCCAGCCGCTCGGCCACCTGCCGGGCCGCAGCGGCCTCCTTGGGCGACACGTCCCACGCGGAGGATTCCATTCCCTCAAACCCCGCGTCGCGGAACTTCTCCAGGGTGGCCTGATCGGGATTGCCGATGAGGGCCTTGTGCAATGTCGTGGCGAACCCCGCCCCGCAGCACCGGCCAGCGGTCCAAACACCAAGTCCGGCCGAGGCCGAGGCGGCCAGGAATCGTCGTCGAGAAACAGGCATGCTCATGGTGAATGCTCCAGCGGTTTGATCGGACTATGGGCCAACAAGACGCCCGCCGATTGCCAACTTCCCGTCAGTATTACACGGCCGACGGCTGCGGTCAATCGGCTCGTGCTCCGCGCCGCTGCGGGCCGGCACGGTAGGGGGGGTGTCAACCAGGACAAAGGCGGCTTATGGGCGCACTTGTCGACCGCAACCAAAACCACGGCTGCCCGGAGCGAATGCCGAACAGGGACGGCTCCTCGCCCGCAAACTGTCACAGGCCCTGGGTAAACCCCAGGGTTGCAAACCGGCCGGGCAGGATGGACATTCCTGTCCCTCTCAAGTGGGACAAAACGGGCAGTAGCCTGTGTGTCCTAGACGTCACCGAATGTGGGTTTGGCCGCACGGGCCGGACTCACCGATTGAGCCCGTGATTGACGGGCAAGAAGGCCCATCCTCCATTTCCTTTCTGCAACGCGGGGGCGAACTGACATGGACAGCGGCTCAGCCGCTCGCGGCCGGCGAGGCCAGGGCCGTTGTCCGCGGAGTCTCCTCCTCGGCTGGCGGCTTTTCGTCGTGTGGCTGGAAGACGCGCTGGTCGTAGACAGCCAGCGCGTGAAGGGCGTACATCAGGCCTTCAAAGCGGCGTGGGGTGGAAGTCAGATACGTCCTTGTTGCGCGGCCAAGGCGCAGCTGGTCGGCCAGCCACGCCACACCCCGGATAATGGCCGGCTCTTGCAGCCGTTGTTGGGGGAGGGAAGCGACAAGCCACCGGAGGATGTGACCGGTGGAGCGGATCCGCTGGGCGTTGTCGCGGCTCGAGCCGCGGGCAGCGAAAAACCGGGGGTGCCAACTGCCGTCGGGGTTCTGCAAGTCGAGGGCATACGCCTGCCACTTCTCGATGTGCTGCCAGGCCGCCTCGTATGGTCCTTCCAGAGTCGATCCGGCCTTGGCGCGCTGAGCCAGCGCGTAACTGA
>DQVB01000513.1 GCA_015661985.1 Planctomycetota bacterium
TCCGACTCTGCGAAAGCCCCGTTCGCTTGCCCAGCCATGTGGTTCGGATGGCCACAACGCACTACGGGCTGTCGGGACATTCCCGCCTTCGAAAATCAGAAATTCTCCGGGGGATGAAGATACTATGTGACCGGCTGCGGCCCATGGGGGGGCTCGGGGGCCTCTCTCTCTGCGCTGGTCCTGAAGGTTCCCCAGCCGCAGCCGCAGCCGCTCCCGCTCCGCTGGCCCCAGCCGCTTCAGGGCATCGTCCAGGTCGGCCACCGGGTCGCGTTCGAGGGCAATTTCGTCCGAAACTGTGCCGGATTCTGCGCCACGGCTCTCGGGTGTCTTGCCGCAATCCTTTGGTTTGCAACCGGTTATGGCATCTGGTTCAACTCCCGTAGGGGGCATTCCAAACCCCGACGTACCAACGGCTTACGTCGGCGTTTTTGTCGGCTGCTGCTGACAACCCGATTGGGGGCTACCCCGGTGCTACTGCCGGCCCCGGCCAATGGTGCGTGGGGGGCTGGAACGCATGGTTTCGAGTGGATTTCGGCGGCCCTCCTGCCGATTATGGGGTTCTGGGGGAAGTTTTCTGATTGCGTAGAGTTTGCCGGTTTCGTGCTGTGGCCTGCCAGTTGCCGTGCGTCGGCCTCAGTGCCCCGGCTGTCGTTGACCGTTCGGGGCAGCCTGCCTGCCGCCCGCGGGGGATGCCAGCATGTCCGAGACGGAAGCCGTCACCGTCCAGCCTGACCGTCCAGAAGCCGCCAGGGACAAACGGATTGATCCGGCCCACACGCGGGTCGAAGTCGATAAGGCTGAGGATGGCAGTAATGGGCGGGAGATGGTGGTATGGGCCGAGTCGGGGGAGAGGATGCGCCGCCAGGCGGCCCAATTGGCCGAGTACTTGCGGCGTCGCCAACGGGAGTTGGACCACCGCGAATCGCGACTCAACGCCCAGATCGCCGAACTGGATTCACAAGTTCGCTCGGCGCGTCTCTGGATCGAACAGCGGGAAGAGGAAATCCGGGAGCGGTTGGTAGCCATTGCGCGGCGCGAGGGGCAGACGAGACACCGGCTGGAGCGGCTGGCCGCCGCCGAAGCGGCCATCCGGCGGCGCGAGCAAGCCTTGGCCGCCCAGGGTGAGAGGTTGGCCGAGCGTGAGGCCGAGCTCCACGTGCACGAGCAGCGTACCGGGCAATTGGCGGAGGCCCTGCGGGCCCGAAGGAACCGCCTGGATGAAATCGAACAACTGGCCGAGGAAGCGCTACGGGAGGCCGAGGCGATTCGCCGGCAGGCCCTCGCTTTGCGAGAAACCGCCGAGGGGGAGCTTAAGGGTCAACGACAGTGGTTGGAGGCCGAACAGAAACGTCGCTTCGACGAGCTGGAATCGTATCGTCTGGCTATCCAGCGGCGCGCCGAAGAGGTCGATCGCTACCGGGTCATGCTGGAACAACTGCGTCGCCAGTTGGGTCAGACACTCCGCGAAACCCTGGAAATCCGCCTCGCCACCGAAGAGCGTTGGGCACAACTGGCTGATGCACCCGCCGAAGAGGTCGCCCGATCGCTGACGAAGATCCGCGCCCGCCTGGCCCAACAGCACCAGGCCGAGAGGGAGCAGATCGCCAAACAAAAGGAAGAACTCGCGGCGCTCTACCAACAGCTGGAAGAGAAACACCGCCAGCTTGCCGCCCAAAAACGCCTCTGGCACGAGTGGACCGCCCGCCGAGAGGAAGAGATCGAAGCCCAAACCGAACAACTGGCTGCCCAGCAGCAACGGCTCAGGCGCGAGCAAGCGGAATTGGATGCGCGACTTCACCAGTGGCAGTCGGAAAGGCTCGCCTGCCGCCAAGAGATCTGCCGCCTCCGCACTCGTTTGGATCAGCTGGAGTCGCAGCCCAGCGGCCGGTGAGCCGGTCCCTCGGGTGCCCAAACATATGCGTCTTTGGGAGGCGTAACAAAACAAGTTGACCGAAGCACCGGGGTGCAGCCGTCTCGGCCGCGCAGAAGGGCAGGCCGGACGCCCGCATCACTCTACAGTCGCATCCGAGACGGTCCCGTTATTCCGACACGGCTCCTTACCTTTCACCTGGACGGGCGCCCCTTCCCACCGGCACTGCCGCCGGCTTGCCCAGCGGTGTTTCACGTCTGCCACAGCCAACGTCTCCGCCCCCGGGCAGCGAAGACGGATCAGTGGCACGGGTATGCCCTCGAGGCTGTTTCAAGACCTCCGTCCGGCAAGGGCACCGGAGACCTGGGGTCAGGCGATGTGCGAGGTCAGGAGACCCGCGAACAGCGCTTGGGCCAGGTTTTGGAAACACGCTCCTGGCTCCGAGGGGCGAGTCGCCATCGGTCGCCATCGCTGGTGCGCTGGACGGTTGGCTGTGCACGAACCCTCCCTCTTTCAGGCGATGCAGGCCTTCGATTGTCGACGCCGGCCAGACCCGCTAGCATGGAGGGATGAAGTGGTTAGCGCGTTGGACGAGGCAACCTGGACGTGCGGTATCGATTGTTGGCCGTCGACGTTGACGGAACCCTGGTGGATCGGCACGATGGGTTGTCTGAGGGTACGCGCCGGGCTTTGCAGCGGGCCATGGCGGGCGGCATCCGGGTCGTGTTGGCCACCGGGCGGCGTTACGGGCGGGCTTTGCCGGTGCTGCGCCGCCTGGGGATCGAGGTACCGCTGGTGGCGGCCAGTGGGGCTTTGGTCAAAGATCCCCGCGATCACCACACCATCTATGCCGCTCGGTTTCCGCCCGGTGTGCTGGAACGGTGTTTGGAGGTGATCACCGCCTGTGGCTTTGAACCGGTGGTCTGCGCCGACACGTACATGGCGGGTTTCGAGTTCTATGTGGCGCAGCGACAGGTGCGCGGCGCGGAACTGGCCGAGTACCTGGAGGTCAACGCCGACGACGGGCGCCTGTGGCCTGGGTTGCCGAGCCATCCGCCGCCAGGCGTTTTCGCCGGCTTTGCCATGGGCACACGGCAGCAGATGTTGGAGCTGGAAAGGGAGATCCTCCGGCGGCTTCCAGGCCGTGTGCACAGCCATGTGCTACGGAGTCCCAAGTACAGGGGTTTCATGTACGAGTTCACGCCGGCCGGGGTGACGAAATGGACGGCCATCAGCCGGTTGGCTGCGGGATGGGGGGTCGCCGAAGGGGCCATTTGCGCGGTGGGTGACGACGTGAACGACATCCCCATGCTCCGCGCCGCTGGCTTGGGGGTTGCCATGGCGAACGCGCCCGCGGAGGTGAAGCGGGCGGCCGATCGGGTGGCCCCCAGCCAGGAAGA
>DQVB01000730.1 GCA_015661985.1 Planctomycetota bacterium
CCGGCATGCTCAGCCGACCACCTTCGGCCATTACCTGTTGTCCGCCCACGATGCCATCGCGCGCAGCACCGAGACGCTCGAACGCGCTTGCCATCTGATGAACCTCAACGAACTCGGCTGCGGCGCGCTGGCCGGCACAAGCTGGCCTATTGATCGCGATCTGGTGAGCCAGTATCTCGGCATGGACGGGCTCATCGAAAACACCAACGACGCCGTGTCCTATACCGACGGGTATCTGGTTGTCGTTTGCGGGTTGACCAATGTGACCAACATCGCCAGCCGGGTGGCGTTGGAGATGAGCTATTGGTCCGGTCCGGAATACGGGTTTCTGGAAGTGGGCGGCATCCGCGGGACCAGCTTCATGATGCCCCAGAAATCGAACAACCCGAACGGGTTCGAGCGGACGCGCATGTATGCCGGTCAGATGCTCGGTCACTTGACGGGCGTTGCCGCCGCTGGATTGCGTGCCCCTCACGGCGACGTGTTCGAGATGCTGCACCTGGCGGAACCGACGCTCGCGGCACTGGAAACGGCCGGCAAGTGCGTGCGGAACCTCACCCGGGAGATCCGCACGCTGAAAGTGCACAAGCAGCGGATGCTCGAGCTCACTCGGCAGTCGTATATCAGTGCCACCGAACTGGCCAACCAGATCGTCCGGGATCACAAGTTAGGCTACCGAACCGCGCACGCGATCGTGCATCGGTTCGTGGTCCTTTCGGAGGAACGCAACATTCCGGCCCGCCGGGCGCGGGCCGAGTTGCTCGACCAGGCGGCCCGGGAAGTCGTCGGGCGGGAACTGGGCATGTCGGACCAGCGCCTGCGCGAGCTGCTGGATCCCGAGCACTTCGTCCGTGTGCACACCAGCCGTGGCGGCGTCGCCCCCGAGGAAGTCGCTCGCATGCTCCGTGACCGGCGCCGGAACCTGGCCGCCGCCCGTGCCCGTCACCTGAAACGCATCGAAGCCCTCGAACAGGCGCAACAGAAGATGGTGGCCGACTTGCAACGCATTGCCCAACAGGGACGGAGCGAGGAGTAAGGCCAATCGCGAAGGAGACGTTCCTGCAGTCGGCAAAGCCCGGGGGCCCGTCAAGCGGCGACACCGGAAAAGGCCAGGGAGCGTGCCAAAGAGCCTCTCGCGTCAAGGATGCAACGGCCCCGGTCAGCGGTCCTCTTGGATGGGCAACGGACATCCCGCCCGGGCGGGATATCTCGCCCGGTTGGCGATCACCTCCCGAAGCGTCTCGATCGGTGGGACATGAAGGACGACACGCCGGGGGGCATGTCGGAACCGATGTGAGAACGAGACCTTCAACGTGCGGGCGTCATCGGTCAGCAGAAACCGCAGGCTGATCGGTCCGAACTGTGTGGGCATCCGTTCGAATCGGCTTTGTCGGCCGCTGCGCAACCAGGCCCGAGGCACGAGGCGCAACAGGTGCAACTCGCCCGGTTTGATCTGGTCGTCGATGACGGCCAACCGCATCAGCCAAATGGCCAGCGGCGCGGTGAATACCGTCCCGCTGATTCCGCCGCGAGTTTCGCTGCTGATATAGGTCTGCCGCGACAGTCCTCCGGCAAACAGCGAGTACATTCCTTCCAAGAATCGATACCGGTCGCCGAGCTGATGCGAGTGAAACACGTTCCAACTGTAACACGGCTCGCAGCTCGATATCCCGTGGTGCAGCACGGGCGGTACGTCGAAGTCGCCGGATATGTCGAACTGATGGGGGCCGGCTCGGAAGTACCGCAGCGCCTGTCTCATCAACGGATCGGCCGCGTCCATGAGTCCGGCGTACACGAGAAACAGCGGGCCGGTATCGAGGTAAAACGGGTGCTCGTAGTAGGGGACCTTTCGCCGTCCGAGTTTTCTTGCCTCGCCGGACAGAAACATCGGCACATAATGGTGTTTTGTCCCCGCCTTGTCGGTCCATTGTTCTGTTCTTCCTGCGGCCTTGCGAAACGCCGTGACAAACGCGGCTTTGTACGCCCTTGCGACCTCGGCGAACTCAGCAGCCCGAGGGTGCCCGCATCGTCGCAGCAACCGAACGGCGGCGGTGAGGCCCTTGTAATTCCAGCCGTCGCTCCAAACAGCCTGGACCTGATCTCTCAAATCCGTGGCCACAGCCGGCGGCAGAACACCTTCGACGCCACCGTGTTCCGTCATGGCGATGCTGTCGCGGATGAACTCGCAGGCTTTGACGATGGGCTCTTGCCAACGTTCGATGAATTCCTCGTCGCCCGTGACCAGGGCATGGTTGCAGACGGCGAAAAGGATCGCGCCATGGTCAGAAAGCCAGTCGATCGATGCCATGGATCGGGGCGCGCTGAAATAGCCCGGCGGCGGCTCCCTCCAGCTCTTTCCCGGCGGCATGCGTTCGCCTTGGTTCTCTCGGAACACCTCAAGATACCTGGCAGCAACAGAGTGATAGCCCAATGCGTCGAGGATCATCGAGTGGGTCATGCACGTTGGCGTGGGCCACAACTTTTCATAGTGCCACGAACCGGAGAGCTGACAGTACCGGCCCGATTTGGGCAAGCGCATCGCCAGCAACTCAACGAACTGCAGATTGCGGCGGATGGCATTATTGATCGACGGTTCGGGCGTATCCACCATTGCAGCGGTGGGCGGCACCTGCTTCCAATATCGCTCCGCTTGATTGAGTGCACGATCCCGGCCCAAGGCAAATTCCGCGTTGAAGGCAGTCCGGTTGTCAGGCAAAGCCGGAAGCAAGAGATCGACATGCGATTGAGGTCTTGCCGGGATCTCGATACGAAGCCATACGTTTTTTGCGGAAGGCCGCTGGTCAATCAAGCTGACGTCGCATTCGGCCGCGCCGACGATTCCCAGCCGAACCGTGCCGTCGCCCTCTACAAGCCGCCAGCGATTCTCCCCACTGCCCCGCCCGTTTCCCGTGAGACGAAGATCGCGTGGGTAGGTTGGATCGAGTTTCGGGGAAACGCTCAGGTTGTCCCGCCGGTGCATCGTGCGATGAAGATAGGGCTTGTTGATTTTGATCAGCCAATAGCATCTGCCTGATGCAGGCGTTTTCTCGACAGCCTCGACCGCGAGCCGAATCCACAGGTACAGCGGTTCGGGCGGAAATCCCACGTCGCGGCCGCCGGCGGCATGTCCGAATGCCTCCATGCGCCAGACGATTTCGTCTCGGTGCCACCGCGTCCACAGCACCGGCGCGGCGCAGTCGTTCCAGCCCTGGTTTCCAACGGGACCGTACTTGTCGGCCAGGCGGTACCAGCTTGCATTTGGCCGAGGGATGCGCCCGTCGCGCGACGGAATGAACTCGATCAGCACTCCCCTTCCTTTGTAGGGAGGATGTCTCGGCTCGACGACCACCATGCCGTTATACAGCACGTTGGCCCGGATCGGATGGTTCTTCCAGCCAACAGGCGTCCAGACATTTTCCATCTCCGGCCACCATTGGGCGGCGATGTCCGCGTTCGGCTCGGGCCGTGGCACACGTTGCTGCCCGGCAGCCGCCGCACTCATCGACACAACGAATGCCAAAGCCACCGTCCGGTTCGTGGTCCGCCACTGCATTGGTTTCAAGCTCCCCTTGTCTTGTACGATGTCGGGCGACATGAGCGGCGTGCCACCAGCGCTGACGGCAATACCGCATTGCTTCTCGGGCTCGGGACGATAGAATAGCCGGCATCAGTGGAGAAGGCCACCTGCGACGCCATTTCGAGTTCACGTGTCCGGGATGGTAACCGTTCACGGGTTTTCATGGCTTTGGGGACTTGCCGAGCCGGATGGCGCTGAACCAGGTATCCCGCTTTTGAGTGGTCCTGTTCAGCTTGCCAACGGCTTTTTGCCCACCCAGGAAACCCGGAAAGTGGGGAAGGTGTAACATCATGGCAGGGGGTTATGCAGCCTTGCGGTTGCGGGCGGCAGGTAAGGTGTGGGGCGTTTGTTGCCGCTGGTGCGGTCGCTCCTGGCGAGTCATGTCCAGAGCAATGCGGCCGGAAATCGTCGCTTGGCTGCCAGCGCGATACACGCGCTTGTGCATCTTGCGGGGGCGCCGGTAACCGCGCACCACGGCGTTGGACGTGGAAGGAAGCAGCTTGTCATCCAGAAACGTCCGTGCCTTCTCCCCGTTGGGCGAGAACAGCTTCTGCAGCGCCTTGACCACCCACGGAAAGCGACGTGCACGGCGACGGAGCCTGGCCAGCCTGGCCAGCCTGGCCAAGGCAGTGTCCGTACGGCACCGGCGGTCAAGCAGCCCGTAGACCTCCTCCATGATCTCTCGCACGGTCCGCAGTTCGGGAAGGCCACGCGTGAGGCGCCTGAGCGTTCGCCGCTCGGCCGGCGTCAGCTGACGCTGGACGAACAGGTAGCGAGGCCGGAACACCGCTCCCACCTTCTGGTCAATCCGTTTACGACGCCCAGCCCCACGACGCGCTGCGGCCGTCGACGGCCGGCCCGGCCCAGCTTCGGTTTGCCCCCAGCCAATCGCTTGCGAACCTCCGCCACCGCCCGCAACATCCCGCCGGTCGGCTCCTTGAGCGTGTGAAACTCGCAGACCTCATGGGCCACCGGGCCGAAAACCTTCACGATCGGCTGGCGATACAGCGATGAGCCATCGGTGGTGATCCCCCGCAGCGTGAGCCCACGCTCCTCCGGTAAGGACCGGAGGGGTGCAGAAGAAACGTTCCAGATCGGCGTGAGTCGGATCATGGTCAAGCACTCCATAGAGGAGCCGCCGATACGTGTGATTGTCGACAATCGAAAGAACACAAAACAGACCACCATACAACTCATCGGCCGCGATGTATCCCGAAAAATGAGCCAGTACGTCGTCCAGATACTGGCCGCCGACGTGGTCCTCCGCCCTTTTTCTCCCCGACCTCGACCCGGTTCTGAATCGTGGAGAAGGGCACAAACACCCGGTGGTCACGCCACAGGTGCCAACTGGCTGCCCGGTAGGGCAGGCCATCCTCCACCAGCTCCACCACCAACCGCACGGCCACGCTGATGACGCGGTGGGTGTAGTGACGTTTGGCAGGTCCCACGTGCGATGTATGCACGTTGAAATAGCGGCGGCACTGACAACAGTAATGCCGTGAACAGGTCAGCTCGATCACCCGCGGCCGTTCGGCAACCAGACCCGCCCGGATCCTCGAGACGCCGCACCACTGTGCGGTTCCGGTAACAACTCCGGCGGCAATGCGGACAGGGCCGCCGGCGACGATTCCGACTACGCCGGATGATCTTGGGCTCCGGCAGGTCTTCCACACGAGCGATTCCTTCGGTACAATCCGGGCGGTATCCTCCCGGTCCCAGCATCGACATCCTCCTTGACAAGTTCTGGACCGGGAAAACAGGGGAGACATCTTCATCCCGTCAATGTTGATCCCCCGCAATAATGGTACAGTTTCGACAAAACGCGCAATAGCTTGGGCATCGGAGATGTCACAAAATGTGAGTTTTGCCGCACCAGCCGGACTTGCCGGCCGGGCTCATGCCTCACGGGCGAGAATGCCCATCCTACGTTTCCTTTCTGCAATGTTTGGCTGCTACGAGCGTGTGGAGAGGTCTCGATGAACGCGTATCCTGGGATATTTCGGGTTCGCCAGCGTTTCGCCGCCACACGGTTGGTTGATGTGACGGGCGAGGTGGTGCGGCAACTGGGCCGGTTGAGTCTCCAGCAGCGCGTGCGACCGGGCCAGACAGTGGCCATTACGGCCGGGAGTCGGGGGATCGCCAACATCCAGATCATCTTGCGCGCAGCGGTTGCTTTCCTCAAACGCCTTGGGGCCGAGCCGTTCATCGTGCCGGCCATGGGAAGCCATGGCGGAGCCACCGCCGAGGGCCAGCGCCATGTGCTTGAATCGTACGGGATCACCGAATCGACCGTGGGATGCCCCATCCGCTCCAGCATGGAGACGGTGCTGGTGTGCCGCACCCGGGAAGGCTTCCCCGTGCATTTTGACCGGCTGGCCTACCACGCGGACCACGTGCTGGTGGTGAACCGCATCAAGCCCCATACCCGGTTTGCGGGTCAGCTGGAAAGCGGACTGCTGAAAATGATGCTCATCGGGCTGGGCAAATGCCAGGGCGCCCAGATCTACCATCGGGCGATCCAGGATTATAGTTTCGATCAGATCGTGCGCAGCGTGGCGGGCGAAGTGATGCAAAAGTGCCACGTCCTCGCCGGTCTGGCCATCGTGGAAAACGCGCACGACGAGACGGCGCGGATCGAGGCGATGCTGCCCGGCGAAATGGAAAGCCGCGAAAAGGACCTGCTACGGCTGGCCAAGGAGTGGATGCCTCGGCTGCCGTTCCGCCAGGCTGACCTGTTGCTGATCGATCGGATCGGCAAGAACATCAGCGGCACGGGCTTCGATACCAACGTGGTGGGGCGGAAGTACGATGATCATAAGGCCGTAGAAGGGGAGTACCCGAAAATCCGCTGGATCGCCGTGCGCGGCCTCACGCCGGAAACCCATGGTAACGCGGTGGGATTGGGGATCGCTGAGTTTTGTCGTTCGCAGATTATCCGCCAGATGGACCGCCACGTCACGCGTCTCAATGCCATCACGGCCGGGCACACCACAGCGGCCATGCTGCCGCTGGATTACGAGACCGACCGCGAGATTCTGGATGCCGCGCTGAGCGCCATTGGCCTGACCGAACCCCCACAGGCCAAGCTGCTGTGGATCGCCGATACGTTAGACCTGGCCGAGGTGGAATGCTCGGTCGCTTACTGGGATGAGGCGAATGGGCGGGAAGATTTGGAGATCCTCACCCAGCCCCGCCCACTGCCACTGGACGCCCAGGGCAATCTGCCCGACATGTCCGTGTTCGCCAAGGAGGCGGCAGGGTGAACAACGCGACAGTTTGGAGGGATGAGACGAACCGGACGGATCTGACCGGCCAGCCTGAAAGACTGTGACCGGCGCAGCGCTCCGGGCAGGGTCGCGTATCCTTGCAATGGAGAAAGGTCGAACAGCCCGACGGCCGGTTGCCGGCTGTTGGCCGTCGCCGATCCCGCATAGTGCGGAAAACGGGATTTACACGCTGAGAGCCAATGGAAGGAGGAAAACGGTGCCCGTTGGGGAAGGGTGGGAGAATTCCTTCGGGGGCCGCGGGCCAGGAACTTGCGCAGGCTGCAAGTGGGGTTGGCGTTTGCTCGCGACGCTGCCGCGTGCTCGGCCCAACGCCCACCGGCAATGGCACGCTATCGGCCCTTATCGAACCTGAATCCGAGAACACTCGTGGCGGTAAATCTGTTAGCCCTTGCCGTCGTGAAACGGATCGGGGACTGCGTCGAGCTTGTCCCCGCTCCTCGCCCCTTCCCGTCAAAGTCCCGATCCAGGCTTTGCTGAAACCTTTCTGCTTGAGCCTGCCGACCGCGTCATCAGGCACAGATGGGAACTGTGTACCGAGAACCGCCATGCATGCCTCCTCTGACAAGGCGAGCAGCTACAGACACCGAAGAACGATGAAAAAGTGCAATTCTCAGCCTGGCCGGACAGGTTTACCGCGGATCGCCAGGGCCAGGCGATTCGTGCCCCGCCAGCCCCGCTGCGACCAACCTGGAGGCCCCTCGACGGCCTCCAGAACACCTCGAATACGTGCAAAACTTGAACGAAGTCCCACCGATGCGCTGAGCAAGCCGGACCGAAGCGGCTCGAGAGGCTGCCCGGGCGCCAACCCACTGGCCCCGGATGGCCCGCTCCCGGGGCTGCGAGCCGTCCGGGAGGATCCCGGC
>DQVB01000276.1 GCA_015661985.1 Planctomycetota bacterium
GTACAGGATACAACCGAAGCGGAAACAGATTCACTCTAGACCAAGTTTTTTTCGCCGGTCGGGGACACAGAATGCGGTGCGGTCTGCACTGAGTTGGCCGCACCAAGCGGTGGGTTTACCGACTCGGGCGGAGAGGGCGCGGTGAAATGTAAGCGCTGGTAAGTAGGCGTTTTCCGCTGACATTGGCTGTCGGCGGCGTCTTGGATTGGGGCGCCTTCCGGAACGGATGCTCATCCGAACCATACTGGTGGGGACGTTGGGGGGGAGTTCTGCGCGCTGAGGCAGCGCCTGTGGATCACCCCTTGTTGATTCAGTGGGCCGTTTGCACCAGGAGCCATGGTAGTCCTTATAGAACGTGCAGCTGCGGCGGTACCGAGGCACGGGCGTGTACACGTGCCTTTTGAGTTCCCCAGTTGGGCCTTTGCGCCCTGCGGGTTACGCCCGGGAACTCCATGGTCGACTGCCAAGAGGGCTGGAACGCGAGTTCGATCAGCGGTCTGGAGAGCACATGCCCCGTCTGTTCGGTTTGGCGCGGCATGGTCCACGCCCTGGACCCCTCATCGAGGAGCGGGTTTTTGTTTCGGATCAGGTTCTCCGCAGGGGGAGCATAGGTTCGCTTCTTTCTGCCTTACGTCTTTCGTCCCACCCTCTTGGCACCGTGCGAAATGTCCTCCGCAGCGGCTGGGATCGAGTTGGCTGATCGGTCAGATGTGGGGTCAGGCATTGGGCGGGGCAAAAAGCTGCGGGCAGAGTGGGAGGGGGCACGTTGACTTCGGGGACCGGGCGACAGGGGCACCTGCGAGGTGCCCGCAGTCCCTGGCCGGTTTCGGACATCGTTGGTTTCCAAGGAGCGACAGGAACTATGCCGGTATTGCAACGAGAAGTGGATCTGTTTCCCGAAGACTTGTTGGAACGCGACGTGTGGGCGGAGGTGAACGGGCGGAGTTGGTGGGCAATGCATTGCCGGCCGCGCCAGGAGAAAAGCCTGGCTCGTGATCTTCTGGCCCAGGAGATCGGGTTTTACCTGCCGCTTCGTCCATGCCGGTATCGTACCCGACGGCGTGTGATTACATCCCACGTGCCTCTGTTTCCCAGCTATGTGTTCGTCTTCGCCGACGAGCACCAACGGGTGGAGGCTCTGCGTACCCAGCGTGTGGTGAGGGCACTCGATGTGCCCGATCAGCTCCGACTGCAGAACGACCTTCAGAAAATCCGAAGGCTCCTCGAATCAGGCATGCCAGTGACACCCGAAGACCGGCTGGAGCCCGGCACCCCGGTGGAAATCCGCAGCGGGCCGCTGAGAGGCATGACCGGCACGATCGTCCGCTCCATGTCGAGGCAGCGGTTTGTCGTGTACGTAGACTTCCTGCAGCAGGGTGCGTCCGTGTTGATCGACGACGTGGACCTGAGGGTCATCGTCTGAGAGTGCGTTTTCGAGCGACCTGTGCGGTGCTGCCGGTTGGGCACGGTTGGCCATCTGCCCTCAAAAGGGGTCCGTGCTGTCCGGTCCCAGCGCCTCGGCGGCAGGCACGGCGATGGTGTGCCGGGCCTGGATGGTGGCCTCGGTCAAAACCACAGCTGGAAGGTCACACGGGCCAATCATACCTGCTGGCTCGGGCGCAATGATGAGCGGCGGGGGCATGCGCACTGGTTGACGATCCGCACGGACCGGTATGCCAAGCGGTGGTGCGGTGGGCAGCGGCGCTTCGCGCGATGCAGCGGGACTTGACTCCGCCGGGCCGCTGTCAGTCACCCGTTGCACGGCAGTCGTGGGGCCCTGTTGCCGTCGGCTTGCCGGCTCGTCCAATACGGGCAATACGGGCGGCTGATCCCACAGGATTGCCACACCGACCTCTTGCCCGTCATTCGCCGGAGAGGCTCCTGCCGCCGACAGGTTCACCGACAAATCAGCGACCGGCTGAAGTTTTTCGGGCCCAAACGGGAGTTTGGCATTGCCGGGCGGGTTCTCCGCGGGCTCAAGCGGTGGAGGGGCTGGCGGCGCGTCTTGTTCGGAGCTGCTTCCCGACGGCTCCTGGCCCGGTGGTGGGATAGGCAGTTCGGCAGGTGCGCCGCCCGGCGGTTCCGCGGGTTCTTCGGCGGGCGGCTCGGCCGGCTGCTCCGTGCTCCCCATGTCAAGCTCGTCGATCTCCTTCAACTCGGCCTCAGCCGGTTCTTCAGCCGGCGCCTCCTCGCCAGCTGCCTCGGGCGGGGCCGGGGCTTCCTCGGTCGGTTCCTCCGTTTGGCCTTCTGCCGGTTCCTCCATCGGCTCGGGGGCCGGCACGTCCGGCGGCGGTGCCAGGGTGGGCATCTCCGGCATCTGCTCAGGCGGTTCGGGCAGATCGAGCGGCGCGGGGCCTTGCTGCTCTGTTTCGCTCGGTTGCGGTTCCGTCGGTTCGCCCTGGTCCGGCTCGGCCGCCTGGCCTGCGCCCTCTCCGGCAGGTACCACCCACGGGGACGGCGTCACTGGACAAGGCCACGGCCGCCATTGTGTGGGGTGATAACCGTAACAACCCTCGATCACGTACGGCTTGCCGCCGTGGTCACATTCGGAAAAGACCGTCCGGCGGGCACACCTACCGCTTGGGCATGCCCCGTGCGCCTGGTACAAGGCATCGGCTGCTGGCTGGGCACAACCGGCTGCCATGGGAACCAGCAGGAGCCAAAGGCCCACCCAACCGACTGGCCGAACTGTTTCGGGTCGCTTCATCGGTTTAACCACCATTCTGCTTGAATCAGGGAATTGGCGGTCGAGGCCACCCCCCTCAAAGTGATTGCGTCATAGTCTGCGCCGTGCGCGAAGGTTCACTCTTCCGAAGCACGGCGTTGCATATGCGGGAGGATTTCGCATCTCGGATTTCACAGCCGCACTGTTTCCTTTCCTGGTGATGGCCGCCTCAAGCCGCTAGAAAGTCGCAAACCGGGAGCCACCGCCTCGTAGGACGTTGCCCGAGAATCGGGTCACCGTTCCCACACCGAGGAGGCTGAAGCCCATCACGCGCTCGAAGGGCAAGGTGAATTTGGCGATGGCCGCGTTCAGGGCCAGCATCTTGTCGTTGGCCACGTAAATCCGGTCGCCCGGCAAGATCTGATAGTTCGTTGCGGCCAGTCCTTCGGCGGTAATCCCGTGCCAATCCACCGGCAGCATCTGTACGCCTGTGGAATTGGGCGTGGGCCGGGCGATCCAAATCTCCGTCGACGAACTCGGGTCTAGCCCGTTGATCTGCGATATGGCGTCCAACACAGTCTCGTTGCCAGTGACAGGGAAGCGGTAGACGCCGTCGCCGCTTCCAGCCCCCTGGAGGATCACATAATAGACCTTGCTGTTGTATGCATAGACGGTGACCGAGATCTCCGGATCCTCGAGGAACTGGGACAAATGGTTCTCAATGGCCATCCGCGCCTCGTCCAACGTCATGCCCACCACGGGCACACTGCCGTAGGTCCCCAGCGTCACGGTGCCGTCCGGGGTCACCAAGTGTTCGCCGATGATCTGCTGCTTGCCGGCAAACTCCGCCAAAACGACGCTGGCGGTCAGCTTGTCGAAGAACTGACCCAGGTGGTCCGCAATGGCTTGTTGGGCCTCCTCAACCGTCTTGCCCGCCACGGCCACCGTGCCGTACGGTGCCGGAAGACTAACAACACCGCCCATTTGCACCGGGAAATTGCCCGTGAGCGGCTGGAGCGTGGACTGGACGATGTTGAGCGACACGATCGGTTCGGCCAGGATCTGCTTCAGGTGCTTTTCGATGGCGTCTCGGGCCTCATCGACCGTCATCCCGGCCACCTGCACGGCGCCGTAACCGGGGCCCAAGCTGATCACCCCGGTGGAGCCCACCGGCAGCACTCCCATGATCGGGGCCTCCGGCAGAGCCCCCTCCACCTGAATGTCCACGTTGTCACCGGGGCGCAGCTGTTTCGGCTGTCCCTGGGCTTCAATGGCCAATACGTCGCCAGTGCGAAGATAATAGGGTTGTTTCGGTACGATGCGGATGGCGTCGATCAACAGAATGTCAGGCGGTTCGATCGTGTAGGGCGGCAGGACCACCTTCGATAGTTCCCGAGGCATGTCCGGGGGCACGTAGACTTTCCCCGGCTCGGGGCGATTGCAAGGGCTGTAGCCCGTTTGGCAGCCACCGCTGGCCACCGCGGCCAGCACCGTCGCCACGGCAATCCAACTAACACCGCGATCGTTCTTCCCCATCTCGTCCCCCACCGTCGCTTGTGGCGTATTCCACTTGCGGGTGGCGCCCTCGCGCCCGCGAATGCTCGGCTCCACCCGACCGACAGGAAACACCCCTGCTATCGACAACACGCGTTCCTACCGTGTTATCGGCAGGACCACTATCGTAGGTTGCATCCGTTTATCAGTAATAGTCCAAACAAGCCGCCCGGAGGCGACTAGATGCACCGATCAATACCGCCACTTCGGCTGGTCCGATGCTGATAACAGGCCGGGAATAGACGGCCTGCACTGCACTCTACAGGAACCCGATGGGCGCGAAGGTACCCAGAGTACCAGCCATCCCATCCAGAAAGCCGCCCGCCCCGGTGAAACGCGACTTGCTAAAACCCGTAGCCGCCGATTCCCCCGTAGCGGGAGATGGAACCGCCATATCCGAAAGAAGAGAATCCCCCGTAGCCGCCCCCAGACAGAAACGAAGGCGTCTGGCGCCTCGTCGCAGCCCCAGTCTGAGGCATCTCGTAGAAGTGCGAATAGTTCATGAACGTGCCACCGCGCCCTGTGGGAGCCTCAACCACGTCGCGCGGCGTCTGGGTGACGATCTGCTGCCGAAGCGTGCCGATCTGAGCCCCCTGCCGCCGCAGGCCAATGCTCTGTCCAGTCAGCTGTCGGCGCAGCTGCATCAGTGGCCGCACATTGCTCAAATAGGCACCCAACGGCCCGGCGTCTCGGCGGAAAAGCTCCAGCCACGGGCTATACGGGCTGTACGGCAGCCCCTGGGCGGAGGCCTCTCGGGCCGAACACAGTAAACTCACCAGGCCCGCCGCACACACCATCAAACAACCACGCCACATGACCGGCTCCTTTTTTCCCGGGCGCCCGTGCACACCGCCCCGCGCCCCGTCACGGCCCCGCTGTGTATTCTACCCCGAATCATGGGCATAATCGACACACTCGGCAGCCGGACTTTGGCGGAATTGGGGGCTGAGGGTGCAGACTCAGTTGGCCGGTGGCGCACTTCTCTGCCGCCTCCCGCCTGGGCCGAAGAACAAGCTCAGCGAGTCTCGTGGGACAACCGTCCCCGCTTGTCCCGTTTGCCCAGACTCACTCGCCCCAGACTGCCCCAACAGACATGTCCTCAATGTTCCAGGCAAGCACGGGCGCTTACCCCACGACTTTCTGGTCACCTCTCACTTCCGCCGCATCTGGCGACCAGCTCACCAAACGCCGAGAACCGTGCCCCAAATGGCGAGCCACACCAAGGTGCCCAGCACGCCAAGACCGACAGCGACGGCCATTCTCCGGAGACGCAGCTTCCAGCGCTTCCTGATGCCGAAATCAATGACGCGGTTCAGCACGTGATACATGAACTGGTCGTCTGCGTTTTCGCCCGGTAGGACTTCCAGCCGTGAGACCGGCAGTGGACGGCACACAGCGGCTTCTGCCCTTTCGGCGGCCGGCGCCCGAGCCGCGGGCAATGGACTGGAGCCCAGCGGTTTGAGGGCATTCAGTGGCTTGGTCTTGCCCCTCGCCTTGGCGTTGGGCAGCAATCTGTCAGTGAGCGGCCCAGCCGGTGTGTCGGCGGGCACTTCTGATCGCTCAGCGGCCCGACTCCCCTGGCTGGGTCGCGGAGCGGGCAAAGCGGGCTGGACGGCCGACGGGCGACCGGCCGCTCGCCGCGTCATTTCAGATACCGGAACCGTCTCCTCTGAATCAAGGCTGCCGGCCGAAACCAAGGGACTGTTTTGCCGCGGATACACGTTTACCAGGGTGCGCAGTTCGGGGTCAGAGCCTGGATCGGCAACCCAACCAAGGGCGTCCGTCTCGGCGGAACAGCGCGGTAGGCACGCCGTCGACATGGGCGCGTAGATGATGCTTGCTCGGCCGATAACCAACCGACGTCCCGGCTCCAGCGGCGCGACCTCCACCCGCTCGCCATCGACGAAAGTGCCGTTGGTGCTGAGCAAATCGAGGACCCACAGCCGCGACCCGTCCCAATACAGAGCACAGTGGGTCCCCGAAATCAATCGGGACTGCAGGCGCAGGTGCGCCGGCCGACGCCGGCCGACGATCGTCAGCGGGCGCTGGAGCGTGCGGTGTCCCAACACGCGATTGTTGCCCAAGATCAACACCGTCGGTTTCCCATCCGGGTTGGTGGGTTCATCCAACGGAAGCCCCCGAGAACCTGCGGCCGGCGTCGCCCCGGTAACATGCGCGCGCAGACGGTAGGACCCGAAATTGAGTTGCTCGCCCGGGCTCAGCCACCCATGAACGGCTTGGTAGAAGCGGCCCAGCCCGAAAGCGAAGATCCCATCGTCGGTGGCGAAGAGGCAACAAATCTTCGCGGGCAGATCTCGCCCGTCGAGCACACAATCGGCTGCCCCGTGAGAGCCGATCCGCGCGAACGGCTTGTCCAACTCGACGGTCCGCCGCCCGCCGCGTCCCTCGACAGTCAGCACAACCCTCCGGTCGCACCAGTATTCGGTGCGCGTGGAAGTACTAGTAGCCAATTCTGTCCCCCCAGGTGCAGGGCCATCGGTGCA
>DQVB01000757.1 GCA_015661985.1 Planctomycetota bacterium
AAGCCCTGGTCTCAAGAGCAATCTGGAGCAATCGCAGCCGAATCCCGAGGACATCCGCTGGGACTCACGCACTGTCCGGCACTACACCGGCTCCCCGTTCACAAACGCCGTCTACTATCCCGAAAGGACCCCGGTGGAAGTGGTACCGCTGGTTTACTACGGCCACACCGGGGGGCCGCCCATTCAGTTTGTAGCCGCACAGGAGGGCGGGGCCCGGCGGGTCGGCTTGGGCGCCCCTCCGCTCGGCATCATCTGGATCGCTGGTTGTTCGCGACCGGCGCAGCCCATTCAGGGCATGGATCGGCATGGGTTGCCGACCGATCCAGACGACACTTGGAACCCTGTGGAGTTCTTCAAAAGATCGAGATTCTCCTACCGCGATGCGGACTTCGGCTGCGGCGGAATGATGTGCTTGAGGGCTGGGCTTCCGAAAGACCGAGTCGGGCTGATCTTTGCGATGGAGGGAGTGAAGTGTTTCGGTAGCCTGGCGGACGCACAGCGATACCTGCGCGATGAACTCAGGGGTAAAGGCCTCATCGTGGCCGTGCAGACGAACAGCCAGCCTACCGGACTGGACGGGACACCGATTGATCCTGATGATTTGGCTGAGGCAGGAATAGATTCGCGCGAGCTTATCGTGCCCTCAGCGTTTAACTACGCCACGCTCCTGGGCACAGCTGAAAATCAATTCTGGGAATATGCGAACCACGGCTGGAAAAGCGAGGAGAGGCTAACGACAGCGAAGATACTACACTCCGGTGACTTGCTCAGGGCCAAGTATACGGTGTACTGCGTGATTCCGTCGAACCCCAAGTCTCTGTCCACCTCACCGGTTGCGCGCCACGGGTCAGGAGACCGCCTGGGGCGAGTTGCTGAACCGACGACACGGTCCCCCGGTAACGCGGCGCGGCGCTGGAGATGCGCCGGACCCGAGTCGCTAGCCGAATGAGACATTGGCCGCCACGTTTCGGTGTGGCTGGAGAGTGATTGTCTGGTCCAGCGTGACGCGGAGTGGGCAATGCGAGGATATTACCTATCCTGGCTGGAGCCCTGGTGGTAACCCTCAATGGGATAGGCACCGACCGCCCGCCGGCTGGCCGGCCCTCTTGGAGACGCGGCAGGAGCGGCTATGAGGCGTCAGAGTCCAGGTGAGATTGGTTTTCTCCGTTGCAGCCTCCTGACGGGCACCAGATCTCGCTGCCGGGTTGTGGCAGAGTTCTGCGTGTCAGGCTATCATGCCATTACTGGCGGTCCGCGATACAAACGGGACGCGGAAGGCAACGTTCCAGCTATTGTTTGGCGTTTGGCTTGCAGTGAGTCGCATTGCCACTGCGGGCATACCGACTCGTGTCGCGCAAGGGGTATCGATTGAGTAACCGGGGTCATGTCAGCCAGAGTGGAGGAGCCAGGCAGTGAAAAGAGTGGTTTCAGTTGCCGCTTTGACATGTGGCTTGACTATATGTATTGGGTTGACTGCGGTCATGGATACTGGACTACCATCATCAGGAAGGGTTCCCTCCAGCGGTCACCTGTCGCGTGAGGAACGGCGCCGTATGATCGAAGCGGTCGTCATAGGGATCGCCAACTACAATGACGTGTACAAGCGTCTTCCTGGCGCGATTCACCGGGATGCCATGGGGAGACCGCTTTCTAGCTGGCGGTTTCTCATCTTACCCTTCGTGGCGGCCGGCTGGCCCAAGCACGATCTGAGCGTGCCCTGGTACGATCCGGCCAACTGGGCCGTTGCATCGCGGAGGCCCGTTTTCTACTGTTTCGAGAGGCGCCGGAGCGGAGGGAGGAGTTTCGATACGAATGTTCTGGCGGTGACGGGCCCGGGTACGGCCTTCGACGAGCACCAAGCGTATTCGCTGGGACAGCTCGACGGCGACACGGCTTTAGTCTTGGAGGTATGCGAGACGGGATTACATTGGATGGAGCCGGGGGATATTGAGGTTGTCGACCTCCGCCAATCCTTCACGAGTGGTTTAGATGGCGCGGGCGTTCATGTTGGGTTTGCGGACGGAGAGGTGTGGTTCCTAAGCGCGCGGGTACCTGTGGACAAGCTGAAGGAATTCTTCCTCGTCCAGCGCGCCAAAGCAATAGATCGTGGGAAAGTCCTGGAGGAATACCGCTTACCGTAGGTTGGCGAGATCGAGGGGACTTGGTTTATGAAGGAGAATCGCGAGCCGACGCGACGGGTAGCGAGAATAGGGGCGCTGGCCGCGGCGGTGTACATGTGCACGATGTTTCTGTGCAGCTGTACGTTTCGTCAGCGACAAGACGAGGATTCCGCTGACCCAGCGGAGATCCTTCGCCAGCTGGAACAACTCGGCGGAACCATCGCACCATCCACCGACCTGACGAAGTCAGGGTTTGTTGAGGTGGTGCTGGGACCGCAATGGACTGGAGGCGTCGACGGTCTGAGACTACTATTGAAGCTGCCCACAGTAGATGAGCTCACATTGGCACATCCCTCCCTGGGTGACCGAGCTCTCGGAACAATCGCGGCGATCCGCGGCCTTCGCGCAATCCACCTGACCGGGACCGCAGTGACGTCCGCGGGTCTGCGACACTTGCACGCGATCGACGGATTGTGCCTGTTGCATATTTCGGGCCCAAATATTGATGACAGCAGTCTAGCATCTCTAGGTGGGCTCAACCTGATGTGGCTGCAGGTGGGGCCCGAATCACGAATCACGGACGAGGGGTTGCGATACATTGGGAAAATGCCGAATCTGATCACCCTGAGGCTGGAAAACGCTGGGATTTGCGGAAGCGGTCTTGGTGCGGTTGGTGAACTGGTTCGGTTGCGGGAGCTGGTACTCTCGGGAACACAGACGACCGATAGAGAGGTCGTGCGCCTCAAGAGATTCAAGCACCTGAACAGGCTCGATCTGTCTGGGACACGCATCACGGGCGCGAGTTTGTCGCAGTTGAACGGTTTGTTACGCTTGCGAGATCTGGATCTGGGTGAGACAGCGATCGATGACCGCGGACTTGAACAGCTAGGTGTGTTGAGAAGACTGGAGTGCCTATCGCTGGACGGAACGAAAGTGACGGATGATGGCTTGAGGCATCTTAAGAGCCTCGGACAGCTTAC
>DQVB01000108.1 GCA_015661985.1 Planctomycetota bacterium
GTCCCATCCGGAGCGCAACCTGGGGATCCTGGCCCGGCCTGGCGTCGTGACCTCCTTGGTCGAGGCCGGTTGCTTGATGCAAGTGACCGCCGGGAGCCTGGCCGGGAGCTTCGGGCCCGAAGTCCAGAAACTGGCCGAACGTCTGGTGGTCGAAGGCCTGGCCCACTTCGTGGCGACCGATGCGCACGGCGTGCGATCGCGACGGCCCTTGCTGCGACGGGCCTTCGAACGGATCAGCCAACTGGCCGGGCCCCAGACGGCCTACCAACTCTGCTGCGCCAACCCGGCTTGTGTGGTCGCCGATCGAGAAATACTCGCCGGACGTCAACGTGTGACGGCCCGCGGGCGCAAGCGTTGGATGCCGTGGCGCAAAGCCGGTTGAGTGCGGGGCCGGGCCACTGCCTGCCTGCGCCGCGGTCCGTAATGGGCTGACCGAGTTCGGGTTCGAGGAGAACGGATGCTCCGCTTGCGAAGGCATCTCCGCGCCCCCGTCGTCCGCTGCCTGCTGGGAGCAGTGGCCTGCGCGTCTTCCGCGGTCGGCTCCGGCCAAGACCGATGGGCGGACGTGCGAGTGGTGGGCCCGTTCTTGTGCCGGTCCGAATTCCGGCTGGACCAGGTGCCCGGTGTGCTGGCCGACTTGGGGCGCCTGGAGATGGACTTGGCCGGTGCCTTGGGGCTCAAGCCAGCGGGACAGACGATCCATGTGTTCTTCTTCCGCGGCCAGAAGAGCTATCGGAGCTATCTGAAGCAGTTCTTTCCCGGAGTGCCTTACCGGCGGGCTCTGTTCTTGAAGCGGAACGGTGTGGGCATGGTATTCGCCTATCGCAGCACGCAACTGGGAGTGGATGTGCGCCACGAATGCACCCACGCCCTGTTGCACGCCACGCTGCCTGTGGTCCCGCTTTGGCTCGACGAAGGGCTGGCCGAATACTTCGAAGCCCCCCCGCTGGAACGGGCCTTCGGCAGCCCCCATCTGGCCAGTGTGCGGTGGATGGCCAGATTGGGAATCATACCCAAACTGGAGAAACTGGAAGCCATCGGCAACCTCGACGGTATGGGGCCTTCCGAGTATCGCAACGCGTGGGCTTGGGTCCATTTCATGCTGCACGGGCCGGCCGAGGCCAGGCAATCCCTGTGGGAATTCCTGGCCGACCTGGAGGCCAGCACCCCGCCGGGTTATCTCAGCGCCCGACTGCGTTGGCGACTGCCTGATCTGAAGCGCCAGTTCGCCAATCATTTCAAGCGATGGAAGCGTTGAAGGCGCACGCACCGGCAAATCTGGCAGAATCTGCGGGGCTTCGCTCCAGTTGCACCGATTTTGCGGCCGATAGGGAAATGTTCGTCGCAGGAAGTGCGCCGGCGCCGAGCGGCGCCCGCTGGCGGACGTCCCGCGGGGGAGCAGCAAGAGACTGGCAAACGCCTTTCGACTGGCACCTTTTTTGGACGGGTGGGGAAATGAAACGTGGCAAATGGATGGCTCGTGTAGCCCTGGTATTGGCGATGGCCGGGATGGTTTGTCCCCAGGCTTTACTGGCCGCAGATCCGGCGAACGGGAAGCCCACCGTGGTCGACGTACGGCTGCTGGAGGACGGAGTACTGCTCGGCCAAGTGGTTGACTCCAATGGCAAGCCGGTGCCCGAGGTACCGGTAGCCGTTGCCAGCGGTCAAAGACAGCTGGCCGTTGGGCGCTCGGACGGGCGAGGTTACTTCGCCTTTCGCGGGCTTCGCGGCGGGGTGTACGAGATCAGCGCGGCCCAAGGGGCGGCAGCCTATCGCCTTTGGGCTCCAGGCACGGCACCGCCGACGGCGCAGCCGGGGGCCTTGGTGGTAGCCGGCCAGGATCTGGTGCGCGGCCAGTGCGGCGAGTGCGGCCAGCCTGGACCCTTGGGACGGCTGGGCTACTACGCCTGCGCCCGCCCCTGGATCGTCGCTGGCCTGGTGGCCACGGCCGTGGCCGTGCCAGTGGGGATCCACGCCGCCCAGCGGGAAGCGCCGGCCAGTCCTTAGGGGCTCGCCGGGCGCGGGGCACCAGCCCCAGGCTCCATCAAGAAGAGACGCTGGCGAATACTCGCTCGCTCGAAACCCCGCAGGCAACAACCGGCGGTCCCGAGCCCCGGTTGTCCCTGCGGGTCGGCGTTTCGTGTGGCCGGGCCCTGCGGCCGGTTCCCACACGCCCCAGGGGCTAAGCGCCGATCCGGCCAGCTTCGGCGCCGTGGGTCACTCCTTTGAATGGGGGCGGCCAACGTGGGGCATGCTTCCAGCCTGCCACCCACAACTCAAAAGAGACGCGCACGTGCCACACACGTGCAACCAGGAAGAGCCTTGTGCCCCCGCGGCCACCCGTTTGGTCGACCGTCGGCTCGGCTCCTGTCTGCCCTTGCGTTTGCCCATTCCCTGGAGGCTACGACGCGTTTCCAGACGTCTCTGGATGGCCGCCTTGCCCACGGGCACAACTTTGAAGTCCCAATCCAGTTCGTTGTGGGACTCCTCGCAATCCCTCGCCGCCCGCCGCCGGGTGAACTCGATCACGTAGAGTCCCAGCATCAACTCGGGCCCGAAGTACTGGGGCGAACCCAGCCGCGAGGTGATTCGATCCAAGTGCTTGGCCATCAGCTCCGTGGCTCGAGCACTGAACCCACCGCAGGCCACTTCCACCAGTCCCGAGGGGCGTTTGTTGCCGTAGAACAAGAAGGCCGCATCGTGATCCTGGTCGCAAGGGCTGTAGTGCCAACGGCGATCGTCCCTTTCGCAGTAGATCCCCGGCGAAGTGGATTCATCGGCAGTGACCAGCCAGCTTCCGCCGCAGCAGGATGGTGGCTGCGGATCGTTCGGCCGGAAGGCGAAGAACAAGGGGCAGCGTCGCTGGATGGCAGATGTCCCAGCCTCGGGCACCCCGAATGGCCGAGCCCGGAAGGTGGTGGCCAACATGAGTTCCACGACGGGATTCACCTTGATGCTGCCCGTGGCCGCCAGCGCCCGGTTGTCTTCGTGGCGGCTCGGGGTTTGGTAGACCTTCTGCGCGCGCCGGCAAATCCGCTCCCAGTCGGCGCCCGGATCGTCCTGACGCGCATATCGCCCTGGGGCCTTCGCCCAATGCAGATCGGACAACAAGTGGGGGATGCGCACCCCGTTGTCCTCCCCACCATCGCCAACCCATGCCCCACACTCGTCTTCGCCGTCCCCTTTCGTAGCGCTGCGGACGCGGTTGTACTTCCAGTGCTCGATCTTCGACAGCAACTTGTGTATCAGCTGTACGTCGGCGGAGATCACATAGTCGGCCCCGGGCCATTCGCTGGCCTTCCGTACCCCGACGCAAAACTCCACCCGCTGGCAATCGGCCAACAATTCCCAAAACTCTTCCGGGTCGCGACCGAACAAGGCTTCCGGAAGCCTGCTCCGGCGGTTCTATCCCGCCTTGATACAAGAGGTTGCGACACAAGTCAAGTTTTCGCTACAAACGTCCCCTTTTTTTCTGACAGACATTCCCTGCGCATTCTGCCCAAGCTCTGAGGAGGCTGTGGTACCTCAGAGATCCAAAGCTGCCGCGGCCACCTTGTGGATCGGTGCCTCGGAGGCCGCCGGTGGGCTGCCAGCCCCGAGAGGGTCTCGGAAGAGGTGCGGTGGGCGTGAGGGTCGAAGGGCTCAGCGGCCAGCCAACCGATCCAAGGTGGGCTCGGCCAACCAGATGTACATGAACTGGGGCAGCCGGCTTCGCTCCAGGCCCGGTATGCTGATGGGCAGCAGTCCGCCGGTGATCGCCTGGTTGGCCGTTACGGCGAAGGGGCTTCGCGCCGGGTCGCCTGGGCGGCGGAACATCACCACCGCTGCCTCGTGTTGGCCCGCCAACTGGCAGGCGGCAGCGACGGCGTCGTGCAGGTAGCCGATCCTGTCGACGAGCCCGCGCTGTTTGGCCTGCTGGGCGGTAAACACACGCCCGTCGAACACTTGTGGGTCGTCCCGCGGCACTTGCGGCCGCCGGCTCAGCACCACTTCAACAAATCGGCGGTGATACTCGTCGGCCATTCCCTGGAGCCAATCCCGCACCTCAGGCGGCATGTCCGCGTTGACCGTCCCCATGTCGACGTGGTCGCCCGCCTTGATCGGCTCGCTGCGCACGCTCTGCTGTGCCAGCGTGTCTTGGAGGTTGTAGTGGTTGAAGACCACACCGATGGCGCCGGTTACCGTAGTGGGATGGGCGTAGATGAGATCGGCTGCGGTGGCCAGGTAATAGCCCCCTCCGGTGGCCAAGTCCATCAGACAGGCTACCACGGGGATCCCCGTGCGGGTCCGAAACGCTCGGACTTCGTTCCACATGAGGTCCGTGGCCGTCACCCCTCCGCCCGCTGTGTTGATGCGGAGGACCACTGCCCGGATGGCCGGGTCAGCTGCTGCCGCATCCAGCTTCTCGCGCAGCAGGGCCACCGGGTTCTCGCCAGCCGCATAGGGGCCAGTGGACTTGGCGTTGACCAAAAGGCCGTCTACGTCCACGAGGGCCACCTTGCAGGCGGGAGCACGCCCGATCCGTTCGACGAGCACCTGCTCAAGTGGCCCTCGGTCCGGAGTGCCGAGGTGCGCGCTGACCTGCGCCTGAACCGGTGCCACCATCTGGAGCTTGGCGTCCGTACACACCTGTACCGGATGCCGACAGCCAATCGCCGCGGTCCACGCCAGCAGCATCGCGAGGCTCAACCAGAAGCGTCTCATCACGGCAAAAGCAATCCGCTAGAATCAGCCTCCCATGGGTGGCAGGCAGCATACGAATCGGTGGCGCTAAACCCTTCCCACCGGTTTCTATCGGCAAAACCCGAGCAACCCCTCCCATACGGCTGGCAGCACGGGCAACGTCGGGCCACTTTCCGCAGAACACGTACCCGGATCGTTTTGCCCAGCTTGTCCGCCCAGCCTGGCCGTTACTGTCGATCGACTCACGCCAGAACGTCTCGGTACGTCGAGATGCCCGCGCGGAGCCGGCGTGAGAGTGATCATCAGACCAGACCGATCGGCTTGCCGCTTCGGAGCGTAACGGCCGCAGCGCGGGAAACGGCCGGCCGAAGCGTCTGCGGTACCACAGGCGATCATTGCCGACGGGTATTGTCCCGGCGATTTCGGCGCGGCAGAGGTGTCGGACCGGCGCATGCAGTACAATGGGCCCGACGGAGGGGCTGACCGAGCGTGGGGGGTGGGGGGTGGCCTTTGTCCGAGGCGGTTATACCGCGCACCGTTGGACATCTCCGCGCTGGACCCGGGAAGAGCTCGCCATGCGGAACAACCGAACCGTCTTCGTGTAGAAAGTGGAGGCCATGAGAGGACCCTTGGCAGCGATGTGGGTGAAAGCGGCGTTTGTTTGGATGGGTGTGGCGGCTCTATGCCAAGGCGCCGCGACGGCCACCACGGTTGGGGGATTGATCGACCATGTGGGTAAGGGGCCCGCTTTGGTGGTCCTTTGCGATCGCGCAGACAGCGATTGGGAGGCGGTCAAGGCGCTGGTGGCCGAGACGCAATGGACGATGCTTTGCTGTGGCAGGCAGAGCGCCGGCGTGGATCGGCTTCGCCACTGGGCCTGGGAGGAGGATCTGCTGGGACGGCGCATTTACGTCATCGACGGTGGGCCCACGTTGTGGCTGGCCAGCGACATGGCGGATGCCGTGTGGGTGGCTGACGGGCTGGAGGGCGGTCCTTCGGAGCAGGAGGTGTTGCGCGTGTTGCATCCCGGCGCCGTGGCCGTTTTTCAGGGGCGGGTGTTGACCAAACCGCCGGTGGCAGGAACGGACCAGTGGACCCATCCGTATCACGGGCCGGACAACAATGTGGTTTCCCGGGACCAGGTGGCCCGATTGCCGGGCGAGTTGCGATTCCAGACCTATCCGGTCTTTGCCCCGATGCCCGACCAGACGCTGGTGGCCGGCGGACGGATCTTCTTCTTCTCCGGCCACATCGCTTTTCACCGGCGCGAGGAACCGCTGTTGAACACGCTCACGGTCCTCAACGCCTACAACGGCCTGCATCTATGGAACCGGCCGCTGGACCCGCGCTACGTGGTGCACAACTTGGTGAAGGTGGCCACGGAGGACGAGGTGGTCTTCGCCGAGGGCGGGACGCTTTGGGCGCTGGATGCTGCCACTGGCCGGCAGCGGCGGCGATTGGCTGCGCCGGCCGAGGCGGTTGCGGCGGGCGATACGGACTGGAAATGGATCGCCCGCCGGGGGGACATGTTTTGGGCGGCCTTGGGGCCTCCCGATGCCCACGTGACGCCGCACCGCCAGAAGCGGCTCATGGGTCATTGGCCCTGGAACGTGGCCAACCAGCAGTACCGGCCGATTGTGGAGAACTTCGGTTCAGCCCGGCGGCTGGTGGCCTTCCAGTATCCTGAGATGAAGCTTCTCTGGCAGGTGGCCGAAGAGGAGCCGTTCGACGCTCGGACGCTCTGTCTGACCGAAGGGCGCATCTTCCAACTGGCCCCGGGCCGGTACGCGGCGGCTCGGGATGCGGCGACGGGTCAGCAGTTGTGGCGGCAGACTCCCCAGACGGCTCCGAAGCTATTCGGGGCCATCGGCACGGCGCTGAAACGTCAAGGCTGGGGTCTGGGGTGGGCTACCTACTGCTGTGCACGGGCCGGCGCGGGGGTGGTCTGTGTGGCGGGGCCGCCGTTCACGCGTACCGTGGGGCTGAGCTTGGCGGACGGCCGCCTGCTGTGGGCGTTGGATACCCCTTCGCCACACGTCTTTTTCCTCGGCGACGTGCTCTACTTGGTTCCGCGAGTGGCTTCGCCCAAGGCGGTGTGCCGGAAGATCGAACCGCAAACGGGGAGGGTGTTGGACGAGTTTCCGCTGGGTGTGATCGGTTCGTGCACGCGGCTGACGGCAACACCGAGCCAATTCTTCTATCGCCCGGGCGGCGGCGAAGGGCGAACGGTTTACGGGGTGTTCGCTCGCCGAAGCCTGGCCGACTACGAAGGCATTGTCCGGCCCAGTTGTTTCGACGGGGTGATGCCGGCCCATGGCCGCTTGTACTGGATGCCGTTGGCCTGCGACTGCTGGCAGGTGCACGGCACCTTTTGCATGGCCCCGCGGAAGGCCTTGAGACAGTCGCAGCAGCCGGCCGAGCCGTGGAGGGAGCCCTCCGCGGCTCGGCCGGCTGCCCCGGACGATTGGCCTATGTTCCGGGCCGACCCGGCCGGTACGGCGACCGTGCCGGTGAGTTTGGGACGCCGGGCCGGAGTGTTGTGGCAGCGGCGTTTGCCTGGCGGAGAGCTGACGCCGCCCATCATGGCGGCCGGAGGTGTCTTCGTGGGCTCGGCGGACGGTTCGTTGTGGGCACTGGACGCCGCCACAGGCCGGACGCGATGGCTGGCTTCTACACCAGCGGCTGTGATCGGCGCCGCAGCCTACTGGAACGGCCGCGTTGTGTTCGGCTCCTGCGATGGAAGCCTCTACGGGCACGATGCCGCCACGGGAAAGCGGCTGGGTCAACGGCAACTGGCGCCCAACAAGCGTTGGGTCAACATCATGAACCGATTCATGTCGCCGTGGCCGGTGGCCGCCGGGGTTTTGGTGACCGGCGAGGGCGTGGCCTACGTGGCCGCTGGAAGCACGGCCGCCGATGGAACCGTGGCCGCCGCTGTGGAGTTGGCCACGGGTACCTGCCGGTGGCGCCAAGCGTTCACGCCTGACCGGGACGAACCGGAATTGAGCTTTGGGGTCCAGAGCAATATCCTGTTGGCCGACGGTCGCCTGTACATCAACGGCGGGGCCCCGGTGGGGATCGTGGCCGTGGACGCGGAGACCGGCTCGAACCCGGAGGTGGTCGCTCGGTTGGAAGCAGGCATGGAAATGTTCCTCCAGCCGGACGGCAAACCCACGTGCACCGGGTGCGAGATGTTCTCTCGCGGGCGCACCCGGACTACCATCTTCAAACGACACGTGGGACGCATCTACTTCCGCGCCGGTCCGCTGCACCTTGCTTTGATCGATGGCCGGGTGGTGGCCAGTCGCAACGAGCGGGCTTTGGACGGGTTGGTCGAGTTGATGAATCGAGATCCCAGAACGGGCGGCCGGATGGGTGGCAACACCGTGCCGCGGAGCCCCATGCAGCTGCCGCTGGGTGAGAAAATCGCCTGGGCAACCGATGGGGCGGACGTCCGGGGATTGGCCGTGGCGCGGGATGGCGTGGTGCTGGTGCGCGGCAACAGCCTGGAAGCTGTGTCGCTGGACGGACAAACGTTGTGGGAGATCCCGCTCCCGGATCCGGCTGTGCCATGGGGTATCGCCCTGGGTGGCGGCCATTGCGTGCTCACGCTGATCGACGGCAGGGTGCTCTGCGTGGCCCACGGCGTGCGATGACCGTGGGGCTCCGGGATTCGGCCGCACCCTGGGACGGCCCCCTGGGGAGAACCCGGCAGGGATCCGGGCTGGCCCTGGGTCGCCGGTGACGTATAATACCCTGCTTGGGCTTCGTCCTTTCCCAGCCGCCGCGTGTAACCAGCCGCGTGGGCTGCGCATCAGTACGGTAAGACAGAGCGCGGCCAGCCGTTTTCGCGGCATTGGAATCCAGATTGCACCGGAGACCTCTTGCCATGCAACCATTACGCAGTCCCTGGCCGGCTTTGATCATCGTCGTCGGCCTGATGGCCGCAGCCGTTGCATGGCTTGCGCCCGGGGCGGACACCGCTGGTCGCCCGGCGCCGCTGGTCAGCCGGACGGATGAGGATACGGATAAGGATACTGAGACAAGACAGCGAGGAGAACCATCGATGTCGACTTCTGCGGAGGCTTCTGGGCGTGTGGCCCATGCGGACGAAGCCAGTTTCGAGCGGCTGGTGCTACAGTCACCCGTGCCGGTCCTGGTAGACTTCTACGCCGATTGGTGCGGCCCTTGCCGTATGATCGCGCCCGTGCTGGAACAGTTGGCGCGCGAGGCACCGGGGGTGCGGATCGTCAAGGTCAACGTGGACGACAACCACGCCTTGGCCGCGCGGTACGGGATTCGCTCGATCCCTTCGCTGCTCGTGTTCCGCGACGGGCAAGTGGTGACGCAGCATGTGGGGATGGCCACGAAAGCGGAGCTACGATCCTTGCTGGGCATCTAGCGGCTCGGCGGCCCCGGAAGGGTTCGGCGCCGGCCGGTCTGGTGGCCCGACCGGCCGGGTCGTGCCGCCCCCCCATCGCACCAATGCGTCACATCAATGCTGATGGCCTGTATGCTCGGCGCCCTCGTGGGCTTCGTGGTCCTCA
>DQVB01000503.1 GCA_015661985.1 Planctomycetota bacterium
ACGTTCCAACGGCCATGTCCGGCCGCGGTCGGGTGCTTCGGGCACGTGGGCCCGCCAGATGTGCCCGCCACCGTAACTGTGCCCTGCGGCGCCGGAAAGGACCGCCGACCAGGCGCCGAACCGGATGTGGGCTGCCGCCGCGCTTCCCTCGACGAACTCGTACCACGGCTCGGTCACCACGATCGGTTTCGCCGGCCTCCTGGCATAAGCGGCCGCCACCACCGCCGGGATCATCTCGTTGCGCCAACGCCCATGGCCGACCTGGCTTTGATGGTAATTCAACCACGGCTGGTCGTGGAGCACCTCGGCGGTGGACCACTGTGGCGCATCGTCGCCACCTCGCCAGCCGGGCGGCGTGGGATGGGCGCTGAGGAGCCGGTCGTAGGGGTCCTCTTTGTCGATCAAGCGTCCCAGCCTTTTCCAGAACTCCAGGCCCAACCCCCCGTAGTCGTACATGTTGTATTCACCCGCCAACACCCAGATCACGTTGTACGCCCCCAGCCGGTGCACCAGGTACCGGCACCAGCGACGGATATTCTCTTCGCCGAACTGTTTTTTCATGTCCCGACCCGCCCACCAGCCATGGACCCAAACGGTGATGCCCTTTTGGTTAGCGTAGCGGATCATGCGCTCGGCGTAGCGGATGCGATCCAGTTGGGGCTCGCTCAGGCTCGCATCCAGCAGCGATCTTTCCTCGCCCCACGCCCGGGCCGCAACAAAGAGCTGCCCCACGTTGAATCCCTTGGCCGCGCGGTCATCGACCAGCTTCTGGAACCGCGCGAAGGGGATCCGGGCGTTGACCCAAGCCCACCACGTGTCGCCGATCCAAAGCATGGGCGTCCCGTCGGCGTACTCGAAATACCTGCCGGCCCTCGGTCCGCTCTGACAGACGCGGACGAAACCGCGCCGAGTGGGGTTGGCCTCGAGCTCGGCCGCAGTCCACTCGATCACACGGAATCGTCCCGTCTTGCCGTCCAGTCCCGGGTCTTTCGACCGGCTGCGGTAAGTCCACTCACCCGCCGCCGGCGGTGCAAACCGCACGCGCCACGTCTGGCCGCCGTCCCAGAAACCTGCCACGCTCAGCGATTGCCCCTTCGCCGGGCCGCTTTCCCCACGAAACTGAACCGACACGTATCCTGGCCCGCCGTCCGGCAGCCCGTCGACGTAGGGGCTGCCGGGCTGCCGTTCGGCGGTCATCTCGATTTCCAACACCTCCCACACGTGGACCGCCGCTGCGCTGTCAGAATGCGACACGAAACGGACTCCCTTCGCCCCGCTTGCGAGAAGGGAAGACGAGGTCGCGGGGGCGGGCAAGCGGCCGTCGGCCTGTGCAACCACCTCTTTCGCAGCCTTCCGCGCCGTTGCCTCCGAAGTCTGCGCCCATGTCACCACTGCCGGCGTCAATACCAGGGTCGCCAGGAGCCATGCCACCAACGCAATCGGCGTCGGCCTGTGACGGAATAGTTGCCCCTTGCTTCTGTTGTCGCGATCGATCATGGGTTCTCCCTCTGCAAGTTGTGATTCTCCCACCGTCATGGCGGCGCGGCTTAACAGACCCGAACGTTGCAAACCGGCCGGACAGGATGGACTTTCCCGTCCGTCACAAGGGCGACAAAACGGGTAAGAACTGGACTCTTGCAATCTTTCATGTCAAGCCCAATTGAGCCATAACGTGTTCACGTTTCTGGGACTCTTCAGTCACTTGTTGGATGGCCCAGGCCAGTGTGGTCCGCAGCCCGCAGGGGCTCGCCCGACATGGCCCGACAGGCTTCGCCGATGGTCATCAGCCGACGGAGAGCCCGGTCCTTCGCATGACCCTGCCTGAGTTGGCTCATGAGCAGGCTGTACGCCGGCATGACCAGGTACATGGGCCGTGTCTGGCCCTGGCCGCCCTCGAAGCTGACAGTCTCCCATGCCAAGCTCTTGCTTGCCATCCCGATGACAGGTCTCCATGCCTGTCCAGCGATGTCGATAGAACCGCAGAATCCGACACACTTCCCAACGCACCCGATTCGTCACGAGAATCTTACGTGGTTTCGTGTCTCTTCTCCTGTCCCAAATGATCACGATACGCACTTTGTGGTCGACCTTGGGGATGCGAAGCGTGCAGGTGAAGTACCACTGGCGCTTATCACCACGACCAAGTTCCCTGCGACCGGCGGATGGTATCGACGCAGCGAACTCCTCGGCCTTGCGTTCCCTTCCTTTGTGCCAGATCTTGCGGTTGAACTCCAGGTCACCCACGTAGCAGCGAGGCCGGTCGGACTTGTCTTTCTTCGCATGGATGTGGTTCAGGTTCTTCGCGTTGGTGAAGTAGCTGTCGAAGGCGAAGTCGCCGGGAATGTCTCGCTGGCACACCCAGTCGATAAGCTGGCGGAGCGGGCACCGCCCGCAGGGTGGTCCGCCGTGGTCCTCGGAGGTTTCGCCGGTCGCCTCGCACTGCTTGCGTCTCTTGAACCGCCGGAACTGAAGCGGATGATGCTTGCCGCTGGTACGAACGTAGTTGACGAACAGGTAGTCGTGGGCGATCTTGTTCCGGCTCTCGGCGTGGTCCCAGAACCAGCCGACGTCCTTGATCAGCTTGCCGTCATGGTCGATCAG
>DQVB01000660.1 GCA_015661985.1 Planctomycetota bacterium
GCCGGTGCGGTGGCTCAGAGGCACCCTCGGCCCGTGAACGCTTACCTGCTGAGAAAGGACAAGCTATGCCAGTGCGGGGAATGGGCAAAGGTCCGTGGACACACCGGTTTATGGTTTTTTGTTTCAGCGCCGGCCTGGCGATTCTGATCTATTGGCTGTTGAGCTTTGTGCTTTCGGACATCGGGAAATGGCCTGGTCCGGATTACGCCAAGCTGGAACAGGAGATGATCGACACGCGGCTGCTGGATCACGAGCAGGAGTTGGCGGATCAGATCCAGGCGGCGCACCGGGAAATGCAAGACCAGCAACAGCGCCAGCAGATTCTGCGGGCCAGTACGGAGGAGTCGCAGCGCACCATGAACCAGCTGCTCGACTTCCAGCGGCTGAACCTGGAAAAGGGGGTGCAGCCGTCCGAGGACGAGCAGAAGGCTTTGGCGGAAAGCGAACGGCTGTTTCTGGCGAACCAGCGGGAGTTCCAGCAGTTGAACGCGCGGATCGGCGAGCTGAATGAGAGGCTGAGGGACCTGCGTGAGCAGCAGCGGCTGCATGAGAGCCAATTGGCCGAGGCGCGGGAGCCGGTGCACACCAGATGGCAGCAGCTACAAGCGGCCCATGAGTGGAAGGTGGCCGCGGTCAAGCTGGCCGTGCTGGTTCCGCTGCTGCTGGCGGCCGTCATCTTCTTCTGGAAGGGGCGGCAGAGCATCTACGCTCCGCTTGTTTACGCCGCGGGAGGAGCGCTGGTCATCAAAGTGGGCCAGGTGATGCACCACTACTTTCCGACGGCGTTCTTCAAGTACATTTTGGTCGGGGTGGCCATCGCGGTCGTGCTGCGGATTCTCGTCGCCCTGCTGCGCATGGCGGCTTTTCCCCGAAGCGACTGGCTGCTGAAACAGTACCGGGAAGCGTACCAGCGGTTTGTCTGTCCGGTATGCGACTACCCGATTCGTCGTGGGCCGTTGAAATATGCCTTTTGGAGCCGCCGGACGGTGAGAAAGCTCCTCAGCGGGCCGGCGGGGCCGGTGGAGCCGGACGCGCCGTACACCTGCCCGCTGTGTGGGACTCGCTTGTTTGAAGAGTGCGGCTCGTGCGGCGCCGTGCGTCATTCCTTGCTTCCTGCGTGCGAGCGATGCGGGGGCCGAAAGCCGCTGGAGCCCGCGGCGAGCGAATCCACCTGATCCACGATCGGCCGGGGGCCAGGGCGAGCCCGGCGGATTGACGGAATCCTGCCCACCGGCAGACAGAGCATTCGCGCCGGAATCGGGATTGTGCGTTTGGGGCGAGCTGGCGTAGTGAAAGAGCCCGGCCTTTTCCAAAAGCCGGGCCCTCGGCCGTTCGCGCGTCTCCAAAGGAACAATCCCCGCCGATCTTCTTCATCTTCCGAAACCAACGGAGGAGTCCTCGGGCCGACAAGACATGCCCGTCCCACCAATCGGCTTGGCTATTCTGTTACACGTCACTCGTCTTCCCACTCGCGGTGCTCGATCTTGGGCCAGTAGGTTTCGAACTTGAAATCGGGGCTGTTTTCGCCGTCGTGGCAGGTGATGCACTGCTGTTTCTTGGCATCCTCCAGGGTGAGCGTGACGGCTTGTTGCAGCTTCCTCTGCAGCGCCAGGTCGCTGCCCATTTCGGCCTTCACGTGGGCTTCGCCCGGTCCGTGGCAACTTTCGCAACCCACGTCAACCAGCTCGGGCGTCTTTTCTTCACTCCAGAAGCCCGTTTCGTACGGATAGTAGTACTCGGGGTTCCAGCCCACCACGTGACAGCTGACGCATTCCGGATCATGGGTGCGCGGCGGGTCGAGATGCACCAGCGTGCGCCAAGCACGCGCATGGCCGCTTTTCCTCCAGACACGGTACGACACCTCATGGCATGACTGGCACTTCTGCGAGCCGACGTACGCTCCGAGTTCCTCCCGCCGAGAATGGGGTACGGGGCGCACCCCCAGCCCTTCAAAGCCCACCTGCCTGAGTTGGTCCTGGTAATTGACCATGAGCAGTTTCACATCGGGCGAATAGGGGAACCGAGAATCCAGGGGAACTCGCTGATAGCGAACCGCCTCGTCCTGGTAGAACCCCAGCACCACGGCGTACATTCCCTTCTGGCCGACCTCCACCAGGAGCGCACTGGTGCCGTCGATATGGGCCAAATCCAACGGCGGTTCGGCGGGGCCCCCGGCCGTGACCACCACGTCAAACTCCGGGAACGCTTTGCCCAGGGCGATCGATTCGTCGCGCGAGGCGTGGGCCAAGAGCACCAGCAGGTCGCACTGTGGCTTCAACACGGGCACCAGTTCGGCCAGTGCTTCCTCCGGCGCGATGATCTCCAGCTCGGGATTGTTGATCTTCTGCTGGAAGCTCTTGCCCAGCACGGCCGTCACCCCCACCTTCCGGCCGCCCGCTCGGATCACTTCGTACCGAGCGGTCATCCCGTACTCGAACTTGAACAAGGCCACGTTGCCCGAAACAAACAACGTTTTGCCGTCGACCGGGGCGGCCACGGCCAGCAGCTCGGCGGCCGGGAGCCGCAAGTCGTTGGCCCCAAGAGCGATCGTCTCATATTGCATCAGCTGCATGGCGCTGACGGTGGTGTGGAA
>DQVB01000290.1 GCA_015661985.1 Planctomycetota bacterium
CCAGTGGCCGGTGCGCGCCCGAATCGCCCAGCTCCATGGCGTCTCGGGCCACGCCGACCGCAGCGACCTGCTGCGCTGGCTGGCCGCGCTGCGCCAACCACCCCTCCGCGTGATCCTCGTCCACGGCGAAGAGGAAAGCTCGCTCGCACTGGCCGAACGAATCCGCCGCCGCTTCAGTTGTCCGGTCTCCGTGCCCGAATACCTGGAAGAACTGCCCCTGGATTAGTTGGACAACGTCACTCTCGTAGCTTGGCTGTCCGAGCCGAGCGTATTTCCTCTGTCCCTGTCGTCAAACCCGGCTCGGGAGAGCCACGCCGACGATGGTGGGCAAGGTTCCTTCCCGCCTCTTTGCCGCTCACCGCTGGCCCCCGGTGGTCGCGCTGTTCGTCGTCCCGCCCTCAGGGTACGTCTTGGAATTCGCTTTTCGCATCGGTCGTCGGCAGGACGAAACGTTCGACGGCTCGGCCGGCCGGTTCGCCGTCACCGCAGCGCGTGGGAGGCGGAGTGTCTCAACAGGTATTCGTTGCAGCCTCTTCCGGTACGGATGCGCAGCCGCTCCAGCGTGAAGCCTCGCTCCACGTAAAAGGCCTGGACGGCATCGGGACGAGCGCATTCGAAAGGGTAACCTCCCACCCAGTCGACGATGTCATGCCAGGGCGACATCCCTCGCTCCTCGCCGCACCGCCTCCATGTGGCCAGCGCACAGCGGTGGCGGACCAGATCCTTGAGCATAGTGGGCGCCCAGAGGCGGATGGCGGCGGGGATGAGAATCACCCAGCGCAAGCCCCGGGGGGCGAGGCAATAGCAGCGCTTGACGCACCGCCAAACCCGACTGGCCCACCCCTGGTCGTTGTAGATGGCCAAGTAAAGGGTTCCGCCGCGGGCGACCCGCGAAGCCACGGCCTCCATCGCCCGCCACATGTCGCCGGTGTGGTGCAGGACGCCCCAGGCGTAGACGATGTCGAATGTCCCGATGCCTTCGAGGAACTCCGCGTCCAACACGGAGCCTTGTTCCACGGTCCACCGGGGATCATCAGGAAAGTATCGCTGCCGCAGGTCCCGCGCACAAGCCACGCACTCCGGATCGCAGTCGAACGAATACACGCGGGCCCCCAACCGCCGTGCAGCCAGCGAAAACAGTCCGCTTCCGCAGCCCACATCCAGGAAGCTTCGCCCCTCCAAGTGGCCGTCCCCCAGGAACTCGGCCAGCGACCTCTGCGCCCTAACAATGCGCTCTTCGCTCAGGGTGGCCAGGAAACGCCGCCAATTGGCCCCGAAGGGGAAGGCCGGCTTCTTTGCCTGGCGGCGCCGAGGAAGAGCGGCATCCAGGCGACGCCGGTGCGCTGCGATGTCCGACGCTCGTCGATCAGATGTGGATTCTGCGGCCATCGGACAGTCTCCCGACGGAAGCCCGCCCCGGGACTCGCTCCCGCGGGCCCGCGGCTGCGGATCCCACCGCGGACACCAACCTGACTCTGCCACCTCGTAACATGCCGGCCATAGACTGTCAACCTGAACGTTCCAGAAAGGAAACGTAGCATGGACATTCCTGTCCGTCAATCAAGGGCTCGACCGGTCATGCCGGCTCGTGCGGTAAAACTCACATTCCGTGACATCTACGATGCCCAGGCTATTGCGCGCTTCGTCCCACCTGTGACGGACAGGAATGTCCATCCTGCCCTCGCGCTTTGCAACGCCGGGGTCGATCCGGCTGGCCCGGCACATCCAAACCCTTCAGGAGGACTTCCTCGGCCCCGAGCCCCTCCCGCTCGAAGCGATCCACACCCGGCGAGGACGCTGCGGCCGGAGGGCGAGGCCCGCCGCGCCGGCCCGCTTACGTGTGAATATACAGTCGCCCCATGGTGTGCGCTGGATGGGCTTGAGGAATCTGCTATACTCGCCCCGGATCGGGCCGCTGCAACCCTGCCTGGGTCTGGTAGCCCGCGGCCAGCGACAAGGCGCGTCCGCCACGCTCACGCCGGAAGAAAGCAGCCGCCTGCTGTGTGGCTGCCGCAGGCCTGCAGCACCATGGCGGGATGACCAGGCCCCGTACCGTGACCTGGTGGGTGCTGAGCGATTCCGGCTGTTTCGCCCTTTCGGCATTCTTGGGATTGTGAGCCGGTTCGGTTTCAGGAAGGAAATGCAAGATGCGAGACGGCACATGCAAGAGCCTCGAAGCCCAACGGACAGACGCGCATTCAGACCTGAGCGTCCTCACCATCCTCTCGTGCCTGTTGTGTCTGTTGGTCGCGGTTGGCTCGCTAGTGGTCGCTCCGCCGGCATCGGCAGAGCCGTCTACGTTGTACAGGCCGGAGGATATTGCCAGGGCGCGGGAAAACGTTCGGCGGTATCGCTGGGCGCAGCGCATCGTGGACGGCTGGCGGCGCCGCGTGGCCTACGTGATGGCCCGGGACCGGCGGTTCATCGAAGAAATGATCAGCGACCTGACGCCCTGGTCGCTGTATGGCCAAAACTGCCCGGTCTGTGTCGGCAAGCTGTCATCGATGGGCGAATGTAACTTGTATCGGTGGAAGGTCACCGAACCGGACAAGCTGGTGTGCAAATACTGCGGCACGGTCTACCCGAACCGCAAGTACCCGGAGACGGGCAAGCTGGTCTGTCCGAGGATGGGGCAGACGTTCACCTACTACGAGACGGAGGCGGAGCGGGCCCATCCGGAGGACAAGTCCGGCCGGTATGCCTTCCGCTGGGCGAGCTGGCCGGTGCACACCAGTTGGACAGGCATCATCCGCACCAACAAGGCGGAGTACGTGATCGACAAGGCCTTGCCGCTGGCCAAGCTGTACGCGTTGACCGGCGAGGTGCGCTATGCCGAGCGGGCCGCGTGGATCCTGGATCGGTTCGCCCACGTGTATCCCAACTACCTGTTCCACACGTATAACGGCACGTATGCAGACTGCCCGCCGGCCGAAGCGGCTCGCGAGTTGGGGCGCCATCCCCGCGCGGGCCGGTTTCCCAAAGACGTGATCATCAACGCCTTCGGGCTGCACCAATACAAGGACCATGCGCGATTGAACGTGGGCTTTTGGGGCGCGGGGCGGTACCGGTGCAGCGGCGGCGACGGTGCGGCGATTCTGGAAATGCTCGTCGCCTACGACCTCATCCGCGAGGCTCGTCACGAGGACGGACGGCCGGTGCTCTCGCCGGAGATGGACCGCCGAATCCGCAACGACCTCCTGCTGGCCGGGCTGGAGGACTGCGAAAACTGGCAGGAGATCAACAACAAATGCGGGCCGGGGCGGGCACTGAGTGCCGCAGCCGGCATCCTGTTCGAAAGGCCGCAGAGCGTGCGGCACGCGCTGAGTGGCTTCCAGCAGCTCTTGGAACGATGCTTCCATTCCGACGGATTCTGCATGGAATCGCCTTCTTACTCGAGCATGCACCTTTCGCTGATGCGTGACATCCCGGAGATTCTGCGCGGCTACTCCGACCCGGCCGGCTACCAGCCGCCGGACGGAGAACGGCTCGAGCGGCTCGATCCGTTCTCCCGACTGGACCGTTACCGGTTGGCGCTGGAGAGCATGGTGCGCATGCTCGCGCCCGGACGGCGGTATCCCGTGATCGGCGACACGCACGCCGGCTCCGGGATCAGCTCGATCTGGGCGGAAATCCTGGCCGACCGGTACGACGATCGCTACGCCGGGTTGCTGGAGGCGGTGCAGGGCAAAGGGCTGGCCGAAGCGGGCAGCGAGTATGCCCTGTGGTATCGCGATCCGGACATGAGGGCGAGGTCGCGGGCGGACTTGCCGCTGCGCACCGAATGGTTCCCCGGCTGGCACGTGGCCGTGCTGCGAGCGGGCAAGCCGCAGGGCGATACCGCGTTCTATCTGAACGGCTACTCCATGCACGGCCATCGCCACTACGATACGCTGGGCATCATCTACTACGCTTTTGGGAAGGAGCTGGCGTCGGATCGCGGCTACATTTGGGACGATCCGCGAAACGCTTGGACCAAGAGCACGCTGGCCCACAACATCGTCGCCGTCGACGGCCGCAACCAAATCGGCGCCTCACGCCATTCCCGCCTGGAGCTGTTCGCGGCGGCGTCCGGCGTCGAGGTGGTCCAGGCTTCGGCCAACGCCTACGCCCAGTGCGATCGCTACCAGCGCACGTGCGTGCTGGTCCAGGCGCCGGGCAATCAGACCTACGCGGTGGACATCTTTCGCCTCCGAGGCGGCAAGCTGCATCAGTATTGTCTGAACGCCAACGGAAAACTGATCGCCTGCACCACGCCGGACCTGCAGCTCATCGACGAGCAGATTCCGTGGTTGGATAACCTGCGAGCGGCCGTTCCGAAAGAGCCGTTCACTGCAACTTGGCAGTACGAGGGCGTCCGGCTGGACTTGACGATGCTCAGCCGCATCGACCGGCTGATCGTGGCCGACG
>DQVB01000056.1 GCA_015661985.1 Planctomycetota bacterium
AACAAAAGTAGAACACACAATCTGCCTTGACACCGCGAGAGATGGGTATGGCCTGGACGACCCTCTTCATCTGCCCCTCCTCAATCAGGGACTTCACTACAGGCAGCGCATCGTCCACACTCTCGCAATCACGAAATCGCTCCAAGAGACCGCCTCCCCTCGCCGCCGATCCAGGGACGAAAGCAAGCAAAAGGACCGCCAGCCCTCGGTTGGAACCACGCCAGCACACTCCACCCGTCCACGTCGACCGGAAAGCATCCATTACCTGAACCTCCCGCAACAAGCCGCTATGGAAAGATCCCGGGACCGATTCCTGCGATTCTAGCTTCATTTGTTTCCCACCATCCCGCGAGCCTCAAAGCCGCCGGCTCACAAACCCACTCGGCCTGAGCTGCGAAGCGTCCAGCGGCCGAAGCCGGCGCTCCGCCAACTGATAGACAAATACAGCGGAAGAAGTCGCTCCCGCGGCCCGAACGCAGCCCAAAGGAAGTGCGACCCGCCTCTGAAGCTGTACGCGCCTCCCCGCCACCCACCTGACCTTTATGGGCCGGGACCAGTCGTGCACGTTTACCAACCACAGCTCCGCAAGTGCCGTTATGTTCAAAACGGAGTTGAGAACTGAAACCGGAATACGCGACGGTCTTGTGGCTCCTTGAGGACCCCATATGGCACTCGGGGCACGGTGATCCACATCCGAACTTCAAAGGGTGTCGTGCCCTTCCCATTTCGCCCGCCGCCCCCCGGCTGAACGATGAACCGGTGGCACCGCGCGTCGTAGCGGACCTCCGGCTGGGTCTTCCTCCACCAGGCACCGAGCTTGGCCGAGTAGTGGGGCCAGTTTTGCCGACCCATGCCGTCGAGCGCTACGGGCTCGCCCAGAAGGCTCCAGGCCACAAAGAAATCAAGAAGCTCCGAGACCTCCCAGTCGGGAAAGACCTCATCCGTATCAGCCTCGTCCTCCATATCAACACTCAGCTCACCGGAACGCTCGGCTTCGTCACAGATCCTCGCGACTTTCAGGGCAGAATTGACCATGAGCTCCGCCCGCGAGGCATTCAGTTCAGTGAGGAAGGGGCCCCAACCGTCCACAGACTTCGCGGCCTGCACCAGCTTTGCCGCAAGAGTGGGGCGACGAAGCAGCTCGTCAACTATAGCGAGCTCCAACCGGCGGCCCTCTCTGCCTTGCACGGCGAGCGCCCTATAGAAGACGCAGTCCGCCTTCGTTTCACGATCAGCAGGAAGCTGGCGCAACAGCTCTCGGATCTTCCCCTCGCGGAGTAACGATTCCACCAGCTCCCCCCCGTCATGCAGATCCTCGCACCCGTCGAACGCCGCAACGAGGTCACACGATAATGCCGGGTGATCTGCAACGAAAAGCAATAGTGCGCCCAGTGCACAGCACGCGACGCTGTGCGTAAAGACTCGGCGTCGAGTGAACGGCCAAGATCCCATAACGCGCTCCCCTGTTCCGACTCCCAACATACAGCGAACAAAACCCCGCTATCCAACCAACCTGTTAACTGCTCAAGATTCGCTCGCAGTCAACTCTGGAATACAACCCTCCGAACCCCTCATAAGCTTCAAGGACCGGCCCCACCCGAGTCCCCCTCGGGCGGCAGCTGTTGCCTTAACGGTAAATCTACCACCTGCGGCCTGCTTCCCTTCTTGCGTATCTCCGCCATGTCGAGCTGCCAGTCCTTGGCCCGGAAACGGTAGAGAGTCCGCACCCCGGACTTGAATATCATCTCAACCCAAAAACCGCCCTTCCTTTGGGGCTTGTAGTGGATACTCTTGATTTCATCCATTTCGTGTTCACGTCGCAACTCGTTCTGAACGTCTAGGGTGTCGCCGTGCGCCGTCTTCAGAATCCGCTCCTCGGCCAAAGGTCGCCCCCGCGCCCGCCTTTCACTCCGTTTCTGTGCTGCTCGGAACTGCTCCACAATAACGTGCAAAAGGAATTCCTCTCGTGACAAATGGTACTGCAGATCGGTCTCAGCGTGGCGCGGGTCAAGCCGCGGTAGCACCAAAGCATCCTCAAGGTCGAGATACGCACCCACGAAGTAGTCTCCCGGTATGACGACGCCTCCCCTCTCTTCCGTCACCTTGCGGCGTACCTTGATCTGAATGGAAATAAGCGGGTCATCCTCAATCCGAGATATGATCTCGTCGTAGGTTTTACTCCGCTCGCGTCCAGCCTCGATTATCTCTCGGACGGTGCGCACGTCTTCCTCGCTGCCGTCCAACCGGATCTCCAGCTCGCCGGATGGATCAGTGAACGTGGTAGGCGAGTTGGCCACGTAGCGATAGAGATTCGGGTCCCCGGCGCCGAAGCCAATCGGGTCTTCACTCAGGAACCGCCCGATGGGCGCGTTGTAGTAGCGGGCGCGGTAGTAGTAGAGGCCGGTTTCAGCGTCGTATTCGCGCCCCGTGAACTTGAAGCGGTCGCCGGCTTCCGGGTTGGTTTCCGATAGGACGTTGCCGAAGGAATCATATTGGATGTGGTCGATCACCGCGCCGGCTGTGTCGGCGATGTCGCGCACGGTGCCCAGGTGGTCGGTCAGGTACCAGGCGATGTCGCCTTGGGCCGAAAGGCGAGCCATGATCATGTCCACCCTGGCTGTGCGTCGCACGCAGACAGGCGCCGGGCCGTAAAGATATCGTTCGGTGAGCGTGCCCGAGCCGTCGAAATCGGCATAGGGATTAGCCCCATCATACACCGTCCAGCGCTCGCTGGCAACCTCCGGCCCCTCCCCGTCCGGGTCCACCGATACCCCCAATCCGTTTATCGAAGGGATCGTACGTGTAGTTGGATTCGCGTATTAGCGCTCCCCCGTAGTCTTCCATGGGCGGAAAAGAGTCCCGGGGCCGAAAAAAACTCGCGTCCCCTTTTCCGGACCAGCGTCGACCGAGATCTCCTGGACCACCTAGCCGGCCGCGTCCCAGCCGAACGTGTAATCGGCCAGCGTCTGGCCGTCGGCCGTGTGCGTGATCGCGTCCCCCTTTCGCCCCAGGAAAAAGGAAAAACTAGATCTGACCCCGGATGCCCCCGGATCATCGCCTCCACCCCCGGCTCGACCTTTCCGGCCGTGGGCGGTTGGGTGGCGGAATTGTGTACCGCATGACGTGCCTCTCCAATGTCACCAGGTCAGTAGAGTGCCTTTTCACTCCAGTGAGAGCAGCAAAGGTGGCCTCTCCGGGAGCACCACATCCCCGTCCGGCGGAGGATCGTCCGGAGGGACCAAGGTCCACCAGTCGGCGATCGGGCGTCCTCCATCGTCATCCCCGTCTGGTCCAAGAGCATATGCCACGCAGGTACCTTCGGTGCCACGCAGTCGTATCGGCTGGAAGCTGAACGGATCGCTGGGCACGCGGTGGACATAGTTAGGTACAAGCTGCTCGATGCTACGGGGATATTCACCCGTTAGATGCCGGTGCCACTCAGCCCCCATTTCCACGAGGAGCAATCCTAGGTATAATCTGCGCTGTGCGTCCAATGTATGCCAAACCTCCCTTGCGCCCGCCCCTTCACCACTGAGTTCACTCCAGGCCAACCGGAGGCGGCCCTGCCAGTAGAAGGGATGCAAGCCAACGAAATGAAGATTATGAAGTGTGTCCTCACCTGATGCGAGGCCATCAAGACGGCACTCTATAGTCCAGATTATCTGCTTGAACAGGCCACTAGGTACTTGCCCGGGCAATTTCCTCCGTATGCGATGAAGCCCTTCTGCAGCCGCTGCCTCTAACCCCATGGCTGTCCTGTAGCTAGAGGGCAGATCCCTGTCGACCACACAGGCTATCCGGAGGTGATTAAGGTACGCTGCGGCCGCGTGGCGCATATCCCCGTCCTGCTCGGCCAGCTCCGCCGCATAGCCGTTTAAGCGGATCAGCTTAGGCAAGGCAGTGAGGTCGTCCAGCGTGGTTCCAAATGGTAATGGTACCCACTTGGTCCCCGGGCAAGACAACAAGCGTTCCAGCGCATCGAGCACAGGCCTGGAGCGGACGACCGCCGCCCTTGCCTTTCCAATACTCAGCCCGTATGGAAACTCCTCAGGAACAGCGCGCGCCAATTTCAACAGGGGAGAAGGCTTGAACGATCGCTGCTCCGGCATCGCTGGCACATCGTTGCAAATCACCAAATAGGCCCAAACAATGATCGTCAAAGCGACTATAACCATACAAGCCAGCCCACACAGGACCCCGCACGCCGCGCGAAGAATCTTCCCGCGCGTGCCCACGCACCCTGCACCGCTTGTCTTCGCCAGCCTCCATCGACAAATGCGGGCAGCCGTCACCAGGCTGACTGCTCCCGACCAAATATAGACGAAGCCCTCCATAGTGATGCTGAGAGCCAATAAGTCAGCCAATGTGCCCCAGTGCGATCGCGTCACGCGCGACACCACCAGGACCGCGCCAGCCGCTCCCATTTGGGCCACGTACTCCAGCAAGAACAAACGGCTGTAAGCCATTCGGGCCGTCAGCCACGTTGCTGCCACAAGGAAAGCAATCTCTAAGCTGCTCGAATATGACGCATACGACCAAAACCCTTCGGGTGCCCCCGCGGCAAACACCGCAAGGCACAGGGCTGTGGTAGCCGCGAATTGGACACTGTAGCGCTTAGTGCCTCCACGCACCATTGTCTGGCCGACGCCCTCCCGTCCCAATCGGCCCCGCAGCATTTCCGCAGTCAGCAGGAGGAGTGTGAAGCCAGCCAGCTGACCGACGAAAAGCATCGCCATGTCCGCAGCATTGCCCGCGAGAAACGCCCACACGACCCCCAGCGCCACCAAGACCCGGCACGGACACCCGTGGTGAGCGAGTAGCATCCAGACCACAAGCGGAGTCTGAACTGCAAGCGTAACGGTTTCAACAACGACTATTGGGTCAAACTCCATAACGAGTTCCGAATTCAGTAAAGCTCAGCGAAAGCCCCTGCTGTCACCACAATTATCCTCGACAAACGACCACGGTGCCCTTGCCGCCCCTCTCGTTCCATATTGGCGCCCCGGAATCCTGGGCTGCCACTGCGGTACGCTCTGCCTCAGGAGTGTCATTAACCGATTTGAGCGGGGG
>DQVB01000391.1 GCA_015661985.1 Planctomycetota bacterium
CCTCGCTCACCTGGCGGCGGCTGAGGGTCTGTAGACAGAGCTTCATCGAAGCGATAGGCGATTTGAATTCGTGGGTCACGCTATCGATGAAGTTCGACTGGCGACGGTTGAGGTTGATCGTCTTGATGGAGAGCCCCAGATAGATGATCACACCCACCAGCAGCAAGACCAAGAAAGCGGACCCCACCGAAAGCAGGGTCCAACTGAGACCGGCCAGCCGCGGCGCCCCCACAATGCCGAGCGTGGCCAGAAACACCCAGCCCACGGCCAACACGACCAGGATGGCGGTCATGGCTATGGCCAGGATGATGGGCAAACCGAGCGAACGGCGGGCGGACATGGCAAGAACGCTCGTGAGCGAAGGTCCCATTGCCAGCGAAGTCTCATCAATCCTAGCACAGCCCTGCGGCCCCCGTCAACGGTCGGCGCGGCGGGGTTACGGACCAGGTTCGCAGGGGGTCATCTCAGCCCCCGGCCACCACGGCCAACGGATCGGGGGCGGGGCGGCTTCCCCGCTCCACTGTGGGGACGACCACACTCTGGCAGGGCTCCAGGCCTTCGGCCTTCGGGACGGCTGTTCGCCAGGCCGCTTCGTTGGCTTCGTAGAAGGTAGGGGGCTCGTAGGTCCAGCCGCTGGCCAGGCGCTTTGCTTCCCGCCGTGTCTTCCAGAGCACGTAAGGTCCCCCCAGGACCGCGGCGACCCGCGACTTCCAGCCGAAATGGCGGTGCAGCTCGCCGAGGATCTCCCGCATCTTGGCGTACATGCGAGGCTGGTGGCGATAGTAGCCTTTCATGGCGGCCAGCACGGCGGAATAAGTGGTGTCCAACTCACGCGCCTCCCAGGCGAAACGGCGGCGGATACGCGCGTGCGGATGGTTCCGGTACCGCTTCCAACCGGCCAGGGTGGTGCGCACGATCCGCGCCACACTGGGCCCGTTCACCTCGAAGTCGCGGCGGAACGCTCGCCGCAACAGCTCCGTCTCCGCGCCCTCCGGGATGTGGGGATGCCGGTAATTGAAAATGTATTGCCCGTGGATGTCCGCCACATGATACTCGTCTTCGCCCTTCATGCGGCCCTGGGCGGAAAGCTCCGCAAAAAGCGGCGTTCCCGGAATCGGCGTGTACAGCATGAACTGATGGAAGTCCGTGTCGTAGCGCACGGCGTAGTCGATTACCGCGTCGATGTTCTCCGGGGTGTGGTCTTCCAGGCCGATGATCGTGGAGCCCAACACCCGAATGCCATGCGACTGGAGCTGGCGCACCAGCTGGAACGTGTCCGTGCCGCGGAGCTTCGCATAGCGGCTGTCCTTGCCCTCCAGGCCCATCCAGACCCACGAGATACCCAGTCCCACCAGCTGCTCCATGGAATAGCGACGCAACACATTGGCTGAGCTGAATACGTGCAGCGCCCATGCTTTGTCATGCGCCTCCATCAGCTCCAGCAGCCGCAGGGCGCGCTTGCGATGGAGCAGGAAGTTCTCGTCCATCACAAAGAACGAACAGACCTGCATGGCCTCCTCCACCTGGCACATGATCTGGAAAAGCTCATCGCCCGTTTCGTAGAAGTCGATGAACTTGCCTTTCCCGCCGAACATCGCCGAGGTGGAGCAGAAGTTGCAGCCCATGGGGCAACCCACCGACGGAATAATCGTGGCCGCCACATCCCCAGGTCTCTCCCGCGCGGAGATCCCCATGTTTCGCGTACCGAAGGCCGAAAGGATCAGCGGATGACGGATGGGAGCGTCCTCGTCCTGGCCCAAGAACCGCCGGAACCACCGCACCCCCTCGCCCTTGACCACCCAATCCGCATCGACCCGCTGGTCCAGGTCGGGCACATTGGCGATGTGGCCGCCCACGACGATGGTGGCCTCCGGCTGATACTGCCGGACCAGTTGGCACATCTTCCGCACTTTGAGGAGGTTGGGGATGATGCTGCTGATGCCGACCACGTCATAGGGACGGCTCCGGAGTTCCTGGACGAATCGCTCCAAGCTGGGGAAATCCAAAACGGTGCACGGGGCATCCAGGTTGCACTGGATGAGCATCAATCCCCATGAACGATGGAACATGCGCACCGAAAAAGGGCCCTGCTCCCGGGTGACCTGGTTGTGGTAGAGCTCCATCGGGTTCATCCGCCGACTACCGTACTGGTCGTCCTCGCCGTACGGACCAAAGACGCTGGCCAGTAATACGCGAGCCCGGGATCCCAACGGATGAGTCGCCTTGGGGGAATGGGCAGCGAACTGGATTCTGGTAGGTCGATCAAGGGCTGGCATGTTCGGAATCCTCTCCAATGGGGTGCCGTCCCGCTTGCCGTAGGTGCGGCGTCTTCCACGCGGTCGGGGCGATCGGGCAATCATAGCCTCTATCGCCTCCCCACAGGTCAACGATACGTCTGCATTGTGTAAAACCTTTGTAATAGCCGGCCTGAGTGCATCTTCAGCCGGCCATCCGCCCTGCCGCTGGCTGCCCCGGGCACGGCAGCCTGGGGGGGCACGCCTTGGCCCGGGCCCCGGCGTCTCTCGGCTTGCAAGTCTCCGGGGACCCGGAGACGGCGGCCAGGCCTTCGCGCATCGGCCACCACAGGGCGCAGACGCCCATGGCTGGCGCGTAAACCGGAGGGACTCGCCCGACGAAAACCGATGCCGCCATCCCCAGAAGCGCACGCCCACCGAAGTTGCCCTCCGGCGCGGGGGCTCGTCTCCGCGCCGGGCTTTCGCCGGCAGCGGGACGGGCACGGACGGTTGACAACGGGCTCGGGGCACCGGTAGGGTCGAGGTGTATTCCCCGTCAATGCCGTCGCGAGACGCTTTCGCCCTGGGCCGATGAACAAGGTCAGCGAGTCTCGTGGGACAAGCGTCCCCGCTTCTCCCGGTTGCCCGGATTCGATCACCCAGACTGCCTCAACAGACGTATCCTCATGTTCCGGGCAAGCGAGGACGCTTACCCAACGACTCTTTCCTCAGCTCAGCTTTCGCCCTGTTTCCCGCTCCCTTTCCTCAACCAAGGAGACTGGCCATGCCCGTCAAACGGCTCAAACAGTTTCTGGACAGCCACAACGTGAATTACATCAGCATCACTCATTCGCCGGCCATCACCGCCCAGGAGATCGCCGCCAGCGCCCATGTGCCTGGCAAGGAATTGGCCAAGACCGTGATGGTCAAAATCGATGGCAAGATGGCGATGGCGGTCCTGCCGGCGTCGTACAAAGTCGACTTTCAGCTCTTGCGGGAGGCAGCCGGAGCCGAACAGGTCGAATTGGCCGACGAGCGTGAATTCAAAGACATGTTCCCCGAATGCGAAGTGGGAGCCATGCCGCCCTTTGGGAACCTCTATGACATGGAAGTCTACGTGTCTCGCAGCCTGGCCGAGGATGAGCAGATCGCCTTCAACGCCGGGAGCCACACGGAGCTGATCCGGTTGGCCTACCAGGACTTCGAGCGGCTGGTGAAGCCCAAGGTCGTACGGTTGGCTGCGAAAGACTGAAATGGCTGCCCCCGCCGGCACGCCGCCCGGGTCGGGCTCTGGCTCAAGGCCGACCGCAGCGGGCTGCTCCGGCGGCCGCATCAAGGAAGGCCAGGATGTTTTCCAGCGGAACGTCGGCTTGGATCGTGATGGCTGGCTCCAGCAAATAGCCGCCGCCCCAGCCCATGGCTCGTTGCAGTCGCCGCACCTCCTGGCGGAGTTGTTCGGGGGTAGCTTGCACCAGCGTCTGCTGGGTGCCCAGTCCACCGAAGAAGGTCAAATGCCTGCCGAATTGGCGTTTCAATTCCAGGATGTCCATCGCCTCGGGCTGGATCGGGTGCAGGATGTCCAACCCCAGATCGACCAGGTCAGGCACGATGGCCCGCACGTTGCCGCAGGAGTGGAGCATCACGGCCTTGCCGCCCGCCTTGGCGCGGGCGATGATCCGGGCCAGCCGGGGCTTGATCAACTGGCGCCAGTCTCGGGGGCTGATGACCAAAGCTCGCTGGGTGCCGTAGTCGTCGCTCAACGCCACGCCGTCGAAGGCAAACCGCTCCAGGAGGACTTCCAAGGTACCCAGCACGTATTGGGCGATCGCTTCCAACAGGTCTGCCACGAACGGCTTCTGGAGGGCCACATAGGTGAGCAGCTGCTCCATACCACACATGAAAGAGGCCCGCTCCCAAAGGTCTCCGATCCAGAGGATTGTATACTGGGACGCGTTTCGGCAGCACCATGGGCCCAGCTCGGCAAAACGGTACGGCGCGGAGGGATCGGGAAAGCGGTAGCCCTTCAGCGTAGGAGCGTTCAGGCACGGCCCCACAGGGCTGCCGCGGTCGATCGGGCTGGTGGCCCATACCACCCCGAATTCGTCCACCGCCCGCGGCCCGAACTGTTGCGGGTGGGCATAGAGGGGTTTGATGCTCCGCGGCCCGGCCATGCGGATGGGCAAGTCCAGAAACGCCTCGACCTCCTCAGTCCCGTAGTACACCTCCAACGATCGTCGGGGCTGCGGGGAAAGCGGCAGGTGGTACGGGACGGGCAGCCCGTCCTGGTGATCCAATACCCGCTGGACCCATTCCTTGTTGGACACCTTTGGGCTCCCTGGTGTAGCCAGCCTGGTGGCAGCCGACCTCGGGCCTCGCCATGGCCGGCGGCACCCTTCCGCACGAAGTCCACTCATGGTAACTTTAAGCGATTCTCGCAAGACCACGATGTCGCACACCGGGGCGGATCAAGGTGCCGGGGGCTTGCGGGGCCGTTCGGCCGGGCGGAAGCCCGGTCGGTGGAGGTCTGGTGACAGCCTCTCACAACGTTGGCTGGCACGGGGCCCGATGCCCTGGTCGGTGTAGATTATCTCCTCAACCAGGCTAAACTCCAACTGCGAAAGGGTTCCCATGGGCCGGCGCTTCGTCAAAGAGTTAGGGCAACAGGAAAGCGTTGACGAGGTGTTTCTTGCTTCCGGCAAACAGCTTCGCCCCAATCGAAACGGCAACTTGTATCTTCAGGTGGAGCTGTCCGATCGGACCGGAGCCATCAGCGCCCGGATGTGGAACGCCACCGAGTCGCTGTATCGGTCTTTTGACAACGGGGACTACGTGCGGGTCTGCGGCACCACCCAGCTGTACCAGGGTTCCCTGCAGCTGATCGCCACCCGCTTGACAAAGGTCTTTCCGGAGGAGGTGCGGGAGGAGGATTTCGTGCCCTTGCCCTCGACGGCCCTGGAAAAGCTGGTGGCAAGGCTTTCCGAACTGCTCCGCAGCCTCGAGGACCCGCAGCTGAAGACGTTGGCCGAGTGCTTCTTGCTGGACGACCAGTTCATGGAACAGTTCGCTCGCGCCCCGGCGGGGGTGAAGCACCACCACGCCTACCAGGGCGGATTGCTGGAGCATGTGGTGAACCTCATGGAGGTGGCCAACCGCGTGGCGCCCTGTTATCCCCAGATCAACCGCGATCTGCTGTTGGCCGGAGCGTTTCTGCACGACATCGGCAAGGTGAGCGAATTGAGCTACCAGCGCGAACTGGCCTACACGGACGAGGGGCAGCTGATCGGGCACCTGGTGATGGGCGTGGGCCTATTGGACGCCAAGGTGCGGGAAGCGGAGAGGCTTTCCGGCGAGGCCTTTCCGGAGGATCTGCTGCTGCGGCTGAAGCACATGATCGTCAGCCATCATGGTCAGTACGAGTTCGGTAGCCCCAAGCTGCCGATGACGCTGGAAGCACTGGCGCTATACTACCTGGACAGCTTGGACGCCAAGGTCTTTGCCTTCCACCAACAGCTGGAGGACGACCCCAACGTGGACAGCTCGTGGACGTGTTTTCATCCGACGCTGGGGCGGAAGCTCTTCAAGGGGATCGTGGCGCCGGAATGAGCGGGCGACGGGCCGGCCTTTTGCGGCTGCGGGGTTGCCGGCCCTTCCCATTCCCATGCCGTAAGGACGGGGTGATGGACCAGGGGGAACTGGAACAAGCCATTCTGGAGCATGTGGGTCAGCTGGGCTACGAGCCGGCCAAGCCGCGGGTGATTGCCCGGCGATTGGGCATGGGGGGAGATGACGAGGCCCAGGTTCGGCGGGCGATCAAGCGCCTGGTGCATCAGGGCCGACTGCGGTACGGACCCAAGCACATGGTTCAACCGGCCGATCCGACGCGCCCGCGCCCGGGGCGGGTGGTGGGCGTGTTCCGGCGGATGGAGGCCGGCTATGGCTTTGTGCGACCCTCGACGGTCCGGCCTGGGGAAACGGTCGAGGAGATCTTCATCCCGGCCCGCAGGACGCGCGACGCGGCTACCGGGGACGTGGTAGCCGTGGAGCTTTCCCGCAAGCGGGCTGGCCAGCCGCCGGGGCCCCGGGGCAAGATCGTCGAAGTGATCGAGCGCCAGACGCATCAGTTCGTGGGCACGTACAGCGAGTCGGCCGGGGCGGCGTACGTCGAGGTCGATGGGACGCTGTTCGCCCATCCGATTTACGTGGGCGACCCCGGCACGCATCGCGTACGCCCTGGGGACAAGGTGGTCATCGAAATGCTCCGGTTCCCTTCGCCCTTTCGGGAAGGCGAAGCGGTGATCACCGAGGTGCTCGGGCCCCTGAGCCGCCCGGGGGTGGATACGCTGAGCATCCTCCGCGAATTCAGCCTCCCTGAGGCGTTTCCCGAGGAGGTGGTGGAGGAAGCCCGCGCCGAAGCCGAGCGGTTCGATGAGGAGCAATTCGCCGATCGGGTCGACGCGACCAAGGAAACCATCATCACCATCGATCCGCCCGACGCGAAGGATTTTGACGATGCCATCTCACTGGTCCCGCTGGAAGAGGGCCGCTGGCGACTGGGTGTCCATATCGCCGACGTGGCTCACTTCGTGCGACCGAAAACGGGACTGGACCGCGAGGCCCGTCAGCGGGCCACCAGCGTCTACCTGCCGGACCGCGTCATCCCCATGTTGCCCGAGTTGATCTCCAACGGGTTGGCCAGCCTTCAGCCGGGCAAACGGCGGCTGGCCAAATCGGTCTACATCGAACTGACGGCGGATGGACTGCCCGTGACCACCGACATCCGCCGTTCGGTGATCAAGAGCCGCAAGCGGCTCACGTACCAGCAGGTGGACCAGGTGCTGGCCGATCCGGACCCGTGGCGACGCAAGTTGGGGGTGCGCGTGGTGGAGCTTTTGATGCGGATGCGCGAGTTGGCCAGGGTACTCCGCCAGCGCCGTTTCCGCCACGGTGCCCTGGAACTCTGCATGCCGGAGGTGGACGTTGACCTGGACCGGCACGGTCGCGTGGTGGGTGCCAGTGTGGTGCCGTACACCGAAAGCCATCAGATCATCGAAGAGTTCATGTTGGCGGCCAACGAGGCCATCGCCCGGTGGCTGGCGGAAAAGGAGATCCCCTTTTTGCGCCGGGTCCATCCCTCACCTACGCCGCGCAAGCTGAAGGCACTGACCGAGTTCGTCACAGAACTGGGACTGGCCGTCGGCAGCCTGGAGAACCGCTTCGAACTGCAGAAGCTGCTCCGCCATGTGACCGGCCGGCCGGAGCAGCATGCCGTGCACTACGCCGTGCTTCGGTCGCTGCCCCGGGCTGTTTACAGCCCCGAGCCGGCGGGGCATTACGCCCTGGCCAGCGACTGTTACTGCCATTTCACCTCGCCCATCCGCCGCTACCCCGACCTGACCGTCCACCGACTGGTCGACGCCGTGTTGGACGGCACGCGGCCAGCCATCGATGCGGATCAGCTGGTCGTGCTCGGCGAACACTGCTCCGAACAGGAACAGCGCGCCGAGGCTGCCGAGCGGGAACTAACCCGTCTGAAGCTGTTGGCCTATCTCAGCGATCGCATCGGCCAAGTCATGGAAGCCGTGGTGACCGGCGTGGAAAGCTACGGGCTCTTCGTCCAGGGCTTGGAGCTGCCCGCTGAAGGACTGATCCACATCAGCTCGTTGGCCGACGATTTCTATCGCTTCGACCGCGCCGGCCATACGCTGGCCGGCCACCGATCGGGCAACACGTTCCGGCTGGGCGACGTACTCCAGGTGGCCGTTCATCGCGTGGACCTGGAACGGCGCCAACTCGATTTCCGCCTGGTGGAAAAGCGCCGACCGAGCGAACGGGCGTTGGCCCCAGCCGGCCAGCGGGGGTACGTGGAGACGAAACGGAAAGGGTCGCCCAAGAAGACGACCAAGAAAAAACGCCGCAAGAAATGACGGCACACAGCATCGTGAGGCCGGTTCTCCTGAGCCGGGCTTTGCGACGGTCAGGAGCAGAACACGCTCGGCTCGGAGAACTCCGCTCAGAGAGCCAAGCTGCGGAGATGGCCAGCAGCGAGCCTGTCGCGCCCCGTCGGGCTTGTCAGCGCAGGTGCCGGCTGAACACAATGGTGCGTGAAAGGCAGAGCCATGCACCTTTTCGCCATGCCCCCGCCCCCGTCAGCCGGCCAATGCTTCATTTTGGCCCTCGTTTTTGGGCTGCTCGGGCACCAATGCTGCCGGATGGCCTTCAGGCGCCTGCGCGTTGGGCGTGAACCGGCTCGGTGTGCCAAGTGGGTCTCCACCGGTGCGCTGGCCGGCGGTTTGCTTGCTGCTCTCGCCGGGCCGATAGCATTGCCTCCTGGTGCCATGCCGCATTGGATTGGTTACAACGTCCAGGATACGCTCATCCGCTCTTTCCTCGGCGCTTTAGCCGGCATCGTGCTCGCGTCGCTGGCCGTTCGCTCGACGAAGGAGGGCAAAGCATCGAGGCCCCGTCCCGATGCCTTCCAGTTCGGTGTTTCGGGGCTTCTGCTTTTCACAACGCTCGTCGGTTTTTCCTGCGCCATCTTTGCGTCGTCCGCCTCCGTGGGGTCCCTGGTGTTCCTCGAGCTGTTTGTCATGGTGTACCCCTTCGCTGTCGACGTCCGTTCCGGCCTGGCAGACGCTGGCCGTGGCACAGAGAAACGAGGGAACTCCGACACCTCTGGGCCGTCTGAGGTGCTCGACGACCGGACGCCGCGAAAGAAGGCCTGACGGATACCCTCGCGTGGCCCTGCGTTAGTTGCCTTGGGGCAGCGCTGCGTGATGGCTCGGCGCGTCGAGTGTGGCGGCGATATCGTTATCTGTAGCGACCGAGCTGGCTGCGGGGCCTCGGGGAATGTGTGGTTCCCACCAGCGCCTGGCTTGTGGACTCATCGTCCTGTCCCACACCCCGAGGCTCAGCCCCTTGGCATCCGGCCGGCGTCGGGCACCGCTCAGTATTGGGAGATCCCCCACACGGCGGCCAAGTATTCCAAGCCAACCGAACGCGAGATCGTCTCGAACCGCACCTCGGGCGGCTCGATGGACACGTCGATCAGGGCCACGAGGTTCCGATACCGGTCGCTGCGCAGGTGGCGCACCAGATCGTCCTCCGTCTCCCACTGTTCGACGTAACTGATGGCATGTTCTTCTTCCGCATCCACGTAGAGATGACAGCGGATGCAACCGCGCTCGACCCGGGTGGGGCCGGCGAAAAGACGAAAGGCCCGCAGGATCTCGTCCCGTTTCCTTCGAGGTGCGACTATCCTCAAAGTGGCCTGGATCATGGAACGACGCACCTCGTCCCCTGGCCGGCAATCGGCGCTGCCGACCGGCGGCTGGCCGTGAGCCCCGAGCCGCCGTACAGCCACGGTGTCACGGGCCACATGATGGGGAGCGCTCTTCCCACGGGTTTTCTCCTTGGGCGCGACCGGAGGGCCACGCGTGACGGTACGCTTCCTCCGACGAGCTTCCGGCGGCCTCGCCTGGCCCGCTGAGGGCTACTCACCGATCGCTCGCAACGCCTGGCCCGCCGCCCGGCGCACTTCGGGGCTGGGATCTTTCAGCGCCTGGCGCAACGCGGGGACCGCGTCCTTGGCCAACGCGCCCAGCGCCCCCAGCGCCTCGGCCGCATGCACGCGCGTGCTGGCCTCGCGTTCCTTGAGCCCGTTGATCAACACGGCCACCGATCGGGCGGCCGTTTCGGCGCACTGGGGATCGATGCAGGCCAGTGCCCAGGCGCTGGCCAGAGCCAGGAACCTGTCCGGCGATTTCAGATGCCTCTGCAACATCTCTTTGGCCACCTCGGCTTCGGTGCCCAACCTGCCCAAGCAGTAGCAAGCCGCGTAGCGGACCTTCAGGTCGGGATCGTTCAGGCACTTGATCACGACCGAAGCAGCGGGCCGGGCGTCCGGACCTATGGCTGCCAGGGCCAACAGCACTTCGCTCCGCGTAGCTGCGTCGGGATCATCCAGGGCGTCGATCAAGGCGGGCACCGCCGCCTTGGCCTCCGGGCCGATCCGGGCAATGATCGCCGCGGCGCGGGCGCGGACCTCCTGAACCTCGAGCGCTTCGATCAGCCGTGGCAGCACCTTCAACCTCATGGCGGCCATGGCATCCATGGCCGTGTCCAACACTTCCGGCTTTGCACCCTCCAGCGCCTTCTTCAGCGCGGCCCGAACGATCTCGGGATCCGGATCCAGGTCGACCAGGGCTCTGGCGGCCGCCTCGCGGGCGAGGCGATGTTCGCACTTCAGTCCCTCGGCCAGGCACGCCACGGCCTTCCGCATCCGGGTCTCGTCATCCCGGTGGGTGCGGGCCAGGGTCCAGACGCTGATGATGCGGAGCAAAGGATCACCGGCCTCGGTGTTCTCCTTGATTCTCCTTTCCAGCGGCCTGGAGATGCCCCCTATCCTGCCCAACGCGTACGTTGCGGCCGCGGCGTGGATCTCGTCGTCCAACGCTCGGGCCAAAGCCGAGACGGCCGGCGCCGCGGCTGGACCGATCTCGGCCAGCGCCAATATGGCTTCGCGGCGCAACTGATGATCGGCTCCATCCAAGAGTTTCATCAGCGCAGGGACGGTCTCCGCAGCCTCCGGGCCCATCTCGCTGATCACCAGACAGGCCCAATAGGCGGCCTGTCCGTCCTGCAAGGCCTCCAACAAAAAGGGAACAGCCTCCTTGCCCCTGTCAGCCAAGGCGCTGGCCGCCCGAATGGCCACCTCGGGGGCGCTGTCGTTGAGCATTTTGACCAGCAACGGGACGGTCACCTTGGGCCCAGGACGGATGGCCGCCAACGCTTCGATCGCCTCTCGTCGCACCGCTCCGTCTTCATCGCCCACCAGCGACATCAGGGCGGGCACCGCGGAACGGGCTGCGCTGCCCATGCGCCCCAGCGAGTTGGCCGCGTGGGCACGGACCACCGCCGAAGGGTCCTTCAGCACGTTCGTCAAGGCCGGAACGGCCGCAGCGGCCTCCGAGCCCATCAAACCCAGTTGATCTATGCTGGCCAGCCGCTCCGCCGGGCGATCCGACTCCAAGGCCGCGATCAGTTCACGGACGCTCTTCTCTTCGGCCTTCGCCACCAAGGGGCAGACCACCATGGCCAGCAACAGGCCGGACCGTAACACGCTTTGCATCTCGTTCTCCTCGAAAAATTTCAGTTCTACGTTCCGTTGGTCGTGTGGATTCGCCGTTTTCTTGCCATCGTCGCAGGAACAGGAATCCGCCGTTGCCTCTTCACGACGGAGCGTGCCGAGCGCTTCGGTCACCTCCCGATGGGGCTTGGCCTGGCGCCGGGGCCCTTTCGCGCCGCTTCACACACCAGACCGCCATGGAACCGAAAAGGTCGGGTCCCGGCCCAGGTGGCCTCCATGGGCTCACTGAACGACGGGCAGCGAGGCTTCATAGGCCAAGCTCTCGAGAAACCGTCTGGAAGCCGTGTAATCGGCGGCGCGAACCTCGCGGATCTGGGACTTCAGCTCCTCCAGCATCGCGTCCGTCGTGGCCTCCAGCTTCGCATGACGCTCGTAACTCAATGTGCCGGCAACGGCGCGATGGGCGAACAACGCTTCCAGCACTTGGCGATACTTGGTGTAACGCTCGGTAGCCAACAGCCTTGGCCAATTGATCTTGCCCGTGACCACGTCCAGCTCGCTGGGGCTCAGCCTCGCCGGTTTCCCTGCCTGGGCCCAGCGCACTGCGTCCTCCATGGTGGGACGCGGCCGGCGCGCCGCCGCTCGGTAGGCCTTGTTGGCGGCCCGCATCTCGAAATACGTGTTCGTCCACTGCTCGCGGTTCTTCATGTGCTCCCGCTGGGCCTCCGTCATGTTGATCGCCGCCTGGGAGGTGAGCAGGTTATACGCCCCCTGGGAGCGAATCACATTGCCTATCCCCCGGGCGTAGCCCTCGGCGGGCGTCGAGGCCCTGAAGTCCGCATAGGACGGATAGTAGTAATCCTGGCCCCATGCCAAGCCGACACCTGTGGCCAGCACGACCAGGCCCGTTACGATAACTCTCATTGGCTCGCACCTCTTTCTTGATCTGCAACTCGTGACAGGACAGCTTGCAACTTGTACCCGTTCATGCACGGACGATCGTGTCCGTCGTGGCCACCACGGGGTGGACAGCCCACTGTGCCTTCGCCATCGACACCACTGATTTCGCCGCTATCCCAGGCCGGGAGTCCCGAACAGCCGCCATTGCTGGCCTGCTGAGCCGGCCCGGTGCGGCTTGTGCACCGCGCTTATGGCAGGCGTCCCAGAGAGCACGTTCGGTGCCAAAGGTGCGGCTCGAATGGTCATATCGGCGCAAGCCTCTTCGGCAAAACAAGTTGCGTCGACGCGGGACGGCAGCCGAGGGCAGCCGCTGAGAGTGCCGTCCTCCGAAATATCGGACAACCCACTAGATTTCGTGGCTTCGTCCCGCCCGCCGGATGCCCAGTCTCCGCATACGAGACTCCAGTGTCGTGGGCTTCAGCCCCAGGAGTTCGGCGGCGCCGTTGTTGCCCCGGATCCGCCACCCGGTTCGTTCCAGGACCTGCAAGATGTGTCGCCGCTCCACATCGCGCAGGGTCAGGTCCGAAGTCACTCCAGCGCCCCCGCCCGCGCTGGGCACCTCGACGTGCAGGCAGGGGCCCCTGGTCAGGATCATCGCCCGCTCGATGACGTTCCTCAGTTCCCGCACGTTGCCCGGCCATGGGTATCGCCGGAGAGCTTCCATGGTCTTGCGCGGGATGGTCTCGATGATCTTGCCCATCCTCTGGCTGAACTCCTGAACGAACGCCCACACCAAAAGCGGGATATCCTCGGGCCGCTCTCGGAGCGGTGGGACGTTGATGGGAAAGACGGTCAGGCGGTGGTAGAGGTCCTGGCGGAATCGGCCCTTCCGAACAGCCTCCTCCAGGTCCCGGTTCGTAGCGGCGATCATCCGTACATCAACCCGGATGGTCTGAGAACTCCCCAACCGCTCGAACTGACCCGTCTCCAGCACACGGAGTAGCTTGGCTTGAAGCTCCAGCGGCAGTTCCGCCACTTCGTCCAACAACATGGTCGACCCGTCGGCCACCTCGAAGCGCCCGGCCTGTTTGGACAACGCTCCCGTGTAAGCCCCTTCCTCGCGCCCGAACAATTCGCCCTCCACCAGCGTCGGTGGCAGCGCAGCACAGTTCACCGTGAGCATGGGCCGGTCCCGCCGGCCGCTGAGTCGGTGGATCGCGCGGGCCAGCAACTCCTTCCCGCTGCCCGTCTCGCCGCAGATGAGCACGGTCGAGTCCGTAACGGCCACCTGCTCGACCTGACGCAGCACCGCCCTGATGGCCGCACTCTCGCCTATGATCTCTTCGTGCTGATAGCGGAGCAAGATCTCTTCACGGAGATTGACGTTGTCACGTTCCAGACATTCCTTCAGTCGTTTGACCTCGTCAAGGGCCTGTTTCAACTCGAACTCGGCCTGTTTTCGCAAGTTGATGTCTTCGATGCAGACGACGACCCCGCGGCCTTCGGCCAGAGCCAAAGGCGCCGTGGAAACCAAGTAGTACGCAAAGTCCGGCGACGATCCTGCGCCGGTCTGCAACTTGACTTCCACCTGGTGATGAAGGCGACCGCGCTGGCAGCTGTCCGCCACCAACCGGCGCACGGGGCAGTTCCGGCATTCAGGCCCCGCGCCGCATCCGCGCGGGTCATCGGCTGCGCGGACGCAACCGACGGCGCTGCCGAAACACCGCCCCTGAATGGCCCCCGACGGGCCACCCAGCGAACGCTCGGCTGTATGGTTCATCCCGCAGATCCGCTGTTGGCTGTCCAACAGCAACATGGCCACCGGCGCCTCCAGGAAGACCTTTCTGAAAACCGCCTCACCCGGGGCCACCGTCTGGTTCGTGTCCGATTGGTCCGTATCGGAGTCCGGTTGGCCACTTGGATCGAAGCACGCCGCGGCCAGCTTCGGATCCGCAGAGCTCAGATCCGCCACCGGCTCCGGCTCCGCCGCGGCCTCAGACTCCGAGCGGCTGGTCTGGTCGCAGCAGACACCGGCGCCGGGACGTGGAGGTTCACCAACTCTCATCTTCTTCGCCTCTCCCCAAACCACCCGGACCGACGGATCCGCCACCAAGATTCCCGGTCCCGTTCGCCTACGAAAGACCCTCCCGCACAGCCCGCAACCGGCGCCTACCGCCAGCCGTGCGATGCGGCCCGGTGGCACCCCACAAGGAGCTCATCCGCCGCGGCACCCGAGCGCTGGATCACGGCAATCCTGCGTGCGACCCCTCCGCGGTCACACGGTAATGGTGACGGGCGAGGCCGCCAGGACGAGTCTGGGGGGCAATTGACCCGAATCGCTCGCCGCGCAGTCCCCACACCCCATCATCGCGCCCGCAATTCTACCGGGCCAGTGAACTTTGTGTAGTCTCGGGCCGTTTGCCCCGACGAGCCACTTCAGGGTACGGCGAAACCGGCTCGAGTTATCCGGCAAGGATGGTGGACACCTGTGGCGCCGCAAAAGCGGGGCGACTCGTGCCCCGCATGACGGGCGCCGCACGTCGACACAGATGGGTGGTACCCGGCAGCAGGACGCAAGAGGGGCCGATGCAGCGGGGCGCCGACCGCCGGGTGAGTCAGGGCCCCTTGCGCATCGCCACCTACCGGCGTGGTCCGATGCGCACGCAGACGTCGTCGCGCTGTGGCGACTCCACTTCGATATCCACCTGAAGGAACCAGTCCAGGAGTTCCAAATGGGTTCGGCTGTGTGAGGTCAGCTCCAACGTCCTGTACTGGCCGCCGCCGCTTCCTTGGTGAGCGCCGATGGCCAGGGGCAACATGAGCTGGTCGGCCAAATGCGGCCCAACGGGCACTTCGGCTTGCAGATACCGGCTCGCCTCGGACCATACTTCGGCCGCCACCTGTTCGGCCGGCACCCCTTTGCGGCCAAAGGCTGTAAACACCTCGGTCACCGTTTCCGACTCGATCTCGATCATCACCACGTTGCCCGGCCCGGGGGAATCGCGCACCAGTTCCGTGACAAAGCACTTCGGCTCCCAGCCGGAATGTGCAGCCAGGGTGCTACACTCGCGCCGGGCGATATGCTCAGGCAAACGGGCCAGGAGAACGCGCCCGCGGCGGGCGATGAGGGGGCCGCGGCGGACGAGTTCCAGGCGGCCCAGTTGGCGGGCCGGCGTCACGGCGACACGCAGACGCCCGCCCCCGGCTGGATAGAAGCCCGGCCGCTCGAGCACGGCTTCCACGCGTGGGCCCAACCGGGCGATCAGCGGCAGGTAGGTTTTGGCCAGGAACTCGAAGGGCGGGGCCATGGGGTTGTGGGTCCCTCCTTCGAGCACCAGCTGCGAAGGGCCCCCTGCCGTCAGCAGGGCCGGCAGCACGGTCTGGAGCACCAGCGTCGTGCTGCCGGCGGTACCCACGTCGAACCGGTATGATCCCGGTTTGACGCGGCCAGGCTGGAAGCGCAGGCGCCGTGAGCCGAGCTGGGCCCCCTCCACCTCCGCCTCGCTCAGGCGGCCAGCGGCAGTCACCGCGGTCAAGTGCTGGCGTCTCAACCCGGGGCGCGGCCGCCCCGCGCGGATGTTGCGGATCTCCACCGGCTCGCCGGTTACCAGCGAAAGGGCAAGCGACGTGCGGATGATCTGTCCGCCACCCTCACCCATGGCACCGTCGATGGTCAACACGGCCCGGCTCCCTCGCCCGCCAGCCCGCCGGTCGCCCCGTCCCTACTGGAACGCCACCCCAATCTTGCCGCCCAGCTCCAACAGGTATTGCCTGGACTTGTCATACTCCTCAGGCCCTTTCATGTGTTCGATCATCAGCGGCACGTCCCGGGGCAGGGCCGCCAGGCGTTTCAGGTAGGTCGCGTAATCCAGCACCCCGGTCCCCAAAGTCACTTCGCGGAAGTGGATCTGCATCTCCACCTCCCATGCCACGTCTTTGGCATGACAGCTGACGATCCACGGCCCCAGCTTGTCGAAACATTCGTCCAGCAAAGCCGTGTTCTGATAGAACCGCGACGGGCAGTTGACCAGGTTGCAGGGATCCAGGTGCACGGCGAAAGCTTCCCGATCGACGGCCCGGATCATCTCCAAGTAGGCGTCGGGGCTGTCCGGCAGCGCCCAGCCCATCATTTCATAACAGAACTTGGCCCGTTTGGGTTTCACGGCGTCGATGATAGCCCGGGCGTTTTCCACGGCCGCCTCGAAGAATTCCCGCGACAAGTTCTTCCGGTGCGGGCCGTACCAGACGTCGCGATTGAAGGACCCGGCGATGTCCACACAGCAGCGGGCACCGATCGCATCGGCCAGAGCCAAACCTTCGGTCACTCGCTTCAGGTTGGCCGCCCGTTTCTGGGGGTCTGCGTCCAAGAGATTGCACCAGCGGCCAACCTCGGCAATCACCACGTCGTGCTTGGCGAAGGCCCGCTCGATCTGGCGGATCCGAGCTGTGTCGTCGAGGTCGACCGGTGGACAATAGGCGGCTCGATAGCCGAGCCGGCGATGAGCCCGGGCCAACTGCTCGGGGTCCTCCGGGCGGCTGAAAACGGGGCCCCCGAGGCGAATGGGTCCGACGCCGGCCGCCCCATCCCGGGGGGACGCGCTGAAGGACACTGTCCGCCGTGGCCGTCTTGGCTCCGATGACCAACCCATCCCGCCCATCGCGGCCGTCGCCGCAAAGGCCTGCCGCAGCAATTGCCGACGAGTCTTTCGTTTGCTTCCCATGGCGCTTTGCTCCCTTTGCGTGCCTTCCGGACGGTCTCGTGGACGGTCCATTATAGCCGCCCTGCGTACCGGCAGAAGCGATGACCGTCTGCTTGGCCGGATCACGTGCTTCGCCGACCCGAGCCGTTCAGGGGGAATGGCGGGGCCAGTTCAGTGGGCTGCGGACGGCCAATTTGGCGCGTGCGGCGCGCAGGGGAGAGGCCACTACGAACCAGCCCAGGACCAGGGGAATGACCAGTTCGGGAGCGGCGAGACTGGCCACCACGGCGAAGATCAGCAGTATCAGCTGTTGGTAGCGATGCCGCCGGCGCAGAATCTGGTTCGTCACGTGAGGATAGCGGATGCGGGAGACCATCAGGCACGCCAGCACGAGGGCGCAGAGCGGGATGATCTTGGCCGCAGCGGGCAAAACCCAAGTGCCAACGGCCCGGGCCAGGGGGGACATGGATGGGTCGGTCAACTCGCTGACGCGCGGCATGGCGATGGCGAAAGAAGCCAGCGCCCCGGCTGCCGCCGGACTGGGCAGACCCATGAACGATTCGTGCGTGTCCTCCTCGTCCAGCTGCACGTTGAAGCGGGCCAGGCGCAAAGCGGCGCAAACCACAAACAGTACGGCCACCATCCAGAGCAGGCGGGGATGATAGGCCTGGGGGAACTTCAACAGCAGAAAAGCGGGGGCCACACCGAAACTGACCAGATCGCACAGGCTATCCAGCTGCGAACCGAATTCGCTGGTCCGCCGCGTCCATCGCGCCACGTGCCCATCCAAAGCGTCGAACACCATGGCCAAGAAAATCAAAAACGCCGGGACCACCAGCGTATCGTACTCCGTAGCCACCGGTCCCACCTTGGCCGCCATGGTAATGCTGCCGAACCCGCAGACGGCATTGCCCAAGGTCAACAACGTCGGCAAGGCGGGAAACAGCTTTTCTTTCGGACTGATGGGTAGCATTACGATCCGCTTTCCTCCGCTCTGGGGGATTGACGACCCCGCGACTTCCCCGGGCCCGTCGCAACGGGCGCGAAACGGGCTACGACCGACACTCCAGCCCGGACCTTCTGGCCCACACGGGCTTCGACGACGAGCCCAGGCTCTCGCGGCAATACCAGCTCGGTGCGCGAACCCAACTTGATCATCCCGATCCTGGCACCCCGCTCGATCCGCTCACCAGGCTGGAGCCAACAGACGATGCGACGAGCCACCGCCCCAGAGATCTGGCGCACCACCATCCGCCGGTGAGGCGGGCTCTTCTCCTCCAGGCGGATCGCCAGTTGTTCGTTTTCCCGAGCCGCTGCCGGCCGCATGGCGCTCAAGAACTTCCCCGGCCGATAGCTGAGGCCGATCACCCGAGCGGCCACGGGAGCGCGATTGATGTGCACGTCGAAAAGGGAAAGAAAAATGCTGATCACCACCGCCGGACCACCCACGTGCGGCTCGTCGTCCAACTCCTCCACAGCCACCACCTTGCCGTCGGCCGGGGCCAATACCAAGCCCTCATCTTGCGGAACCCGCCGCGGTGGATCGCGAAAGAACCACAACACGACCAGACCCGCCAGCGCCGGCACCAGCGCCGCCGGCCACCACAAGGCTGCCAAAGCCGCGGCGATCAGAAAACAGCCGCCCCCAAAGATCACCACCTCGCCCAACCCGACGCGCGCCACTGGGAGCCGGTCGCGCCACCGGAACGGATCGTCCTGCTCCGACCACCAATACCCGCCCTGGTTGCGGTAGTACTTCACATCGCGCGGGTCCAACACCTCGTGCGGACAGCGGTTCTCCCCGCCCCGGCGCAGGGCCCGCATCCTCGCCACATACCCCGGGCGGAATGTTTTCAAATACCACCGCCGCCAGTAGCCCCAAGCCAGCTCGATGCGCATACAAAACCCCCCGCCCGGCTGGATGGACGTGATCCCCGGGTCCATGGGCTCAACGACCACCGGCCCGGCAGGAGCATCAGAAACCGACATCCCAACCCTCACCTGGCACGAACTCTCTCCTCCACCGGCAGCACACCCCAACGACGCCGTCGGATGGGCCAACGCCTGTGAGGGTGACGGAGAAAACCTCACCGGCAAGCGCCCGGTCCACTGGCCGGCAACGCGACCGCTCGCTGGCCGGCGGCCAACGAGCAGTACCAGTATAGGCCCTCCGCCGCGGGAAAATCCAGAGGCTTCGGCCAGCCCCGCCGGTCTGAGCAACGCCGCTCCTGTGATTGGCCTCTCCGGGCCCGGGGTGTTTCGCCCCTCAGGCGCGGCAAAACGCGGCTCCAACCGCCAGGCGCCGATCCGGCGTGCCGCCCGGCGCAAGTGCCGTCCTCGAAACAGGTTGCCAGCGGCAACAGCCGTAAAGTTGTGCTGTCCAACCATTGCCCAAGGCGAAAAGCGCGCCGGCTCATAACAGCAGCGATCCGGGCCGTCCAGCCTGCCTGAGACTCTCGTCTTGGCCAATCTCCCTGGCCGCTACAGCCGGCCCATCCCGACAGGAAGCCAAACAGCCGGCAAGTGCCAGTAGCGTGGCGCAAGCGGCCGGCCGGGCCGCGCGGATCGACCGCTGTTTGCACTCTGCCTCCTCCGAACCGACCCTGCCAGCCCCAAGGTAACGCTCACGGTACGGATTGGAGAGCCAGGCTAACCAGGTCGTCCAACCGGGCTTCGGCCACGCCGATGCAGGTGTCGGCGGCGCCGTAGTAAAGTTTCAAGGTGCCGTCCGGGTCGAGTACATGCCCGCAGGGGAAGACCACGTTGGGCACGTCGCCGGTCCGTTCGTAGACCTCTTCCGGCCCGAAGATGAAGTGGGGTGTGAAACCGAGGACACGCGAGGGATCGTCGCGATCGAGCATCATGGCCCCCAGCCGGTAGAGCCGGCCACTGGCGGTGATGCGCACACCGTGGTAGATGACCAGCCAGCCTTGAGGCGTCGGGACGGGCGGGGTGCAGGCCCCGAGTTTCGATTGGCCCCAACCGGCCTGTGGGCTGAGCAACACCCGTGCGCGGCCCCAGTATACCAGGTCGGGCGAATAGGTGATCCAGATCGAGGCAGGCCGCTCATCCATGCCGCCGGGACGGTCAATCATGACGTAGTTGCCATGGATCTTTTCCGGAAACAGCACCGCGTCTTTGTTGTCCACTTCGGTCGCCAGGCAAAGCCGCTCGAAGCGCCGGAAATCGCGCGTGCGCCCGATGGCCACACGGGGGCCGTGCGGCCCATAAGCCGTGTAGGTGATGTAGTAATCCTGGCCGATCTGCGTGATCCGCGGGTCTTCGATCCCGTATTGTTCGAAGGGCGCGAAACCGGGGTCCTGGCTCGGCAGGATCCACGGCTCGGGCTCAACCTGGAAGTGGTAGCCATCCTCGGAGAAGGCCAGCGTCAGATGGCTGAGCCCATCGAGGCCCTCGACGCGCAACACCAGCACGTACCGGTCCTGGAAGCGACAGGCGGCCGCATTGAAGACCGTGTTGCACTGGTATGGGATGTGGCTGGCCGTCAGAATGGGATTTCCGGGGTGGCGGCGGAAGGGGATGTACGGCTTGGGCATGCACTCACCTTGGTCTCTATGGGCAGGTCTTCCCGGGCGATCGACCCGGCATCGGGCGCAGGTGCCCGGCCGGCTCCGGCCGGGGCCAGATCCCCTTCCGGTTCCGGGAAGTAGACGTATCGGCCCTTGCCGTAGGGCACCTGGACCACTTGATGATAAACGCTCACGTGTTTGCGGGCGATATGGCTCCAGCCTGCACGCTCGCGCACGTACCGGGCCATGTTCTCCTGGAGACGGCACCTCCGCTGGGGGTCGTTCAAGACTGTCAGGATGGCCTCCACAAACTCCTCGTCCGTGCGGCAGACGATCCCCCCGCCGCTCCGTTGGATCAAGAGCTGGAAGGCGGGCAGCGCCGAGACCACCGCGGGTCGGCGCAGGGCGAAGCATTGGGCCAGCATCCCGCTCTGGGAGCCCTTCTCGTAGGGCAGTACGATGCAGTCGGCTGCCGACAGGATCGTGTCAAACGTGTGTTGGGGAAACTGGCCCCGGAGGAACACGATCTGATCCACGACGGGGGACTGGTTCAGCTGGGTGAACAGCTGGCGCTGATAGTCCTGGGCCTCGATCCCCCGCACCTTGCCGGCCACCACCAGCACCGCATCGGGGTCGCGGCGGCAGATTTCGGGGAAGAAGTTGAGCACGCGATGGAATCCCTTGCTGGGTCGGAAATAGCCGCAGATCATGACCACCTTCTTGCCTTCCAGGTCCAGCTTGCGCTTGGCGTCCGGCACCGGTTCAATTTCGCGGATGCCGTGTTCGATCACATGGATCTTCTCGCCGTGGCCGAAATACTGGACCAGTGTCTCCTTCTGGAAAGGCTCGTGGACGATCACTGCGTCACTTTCGGCCAACACGTTGCGGAGGATGATCCTCTCGTCGCGAGCCGGTTCCGGGTAGACGGTGTGCAGCGTGGTGACCACAGGGATGCCGGCCAGCCGGTAGCGGAGGATCAACTCCAGGATGGCTACACTCTTCTGGGACCCGTACAGGGCGAACTCATGCTGGATGTGCATCACGTCGGGCGTCATCCGCGTGCTGGTGTAGAAGATGTCGGCCGCCAGCGTGGGAGAGTCCGGCTGGTAGACGGGAAAGATCCCCTGGCCCTGCGCCCCGAATTGGCTCATCACGAATGTCTCGTTGTCGAGCTTCCGGAGCGCGCGATTCAGGGCTTCGGTATAGGTGCCCACACCGCACTCAATGGGTGGATAACTGGATACGAAGCCGATTCGCATGGCAGCTCCTCCCTGAAGGTCAGGACCCCCGGGCAGCACGGCAGGCCGCCCCTTGTGCCCGGCGGGACGAATGACCAATCACTGGACCGCCAGCCGGTTCCGCACGTCCGTCGCTGCTCCCAACCCCGCTGCTGGCCGCTCCGACCGACTGGGCGACCCTCCCTGCGGACAACGAAAAAGGCCGCGGGCCCGTGGGACCGGGGTCCCGCAGCCTCACATGGCAGGAGAAGAGGTCCCGTCAAAAGGCGGAAGCAGTTCCGCCGCCGGTTGTCACGTGCCTCGTCAGGCACCCTTCACTTCGATCCGCTTGCCGCGCGCTGCTTCGGCTTTGGGCAGTCGGACTTCCAACACGCCACTGTGGTACCGGGCTTCGATCTCGTCCTGGTTCACGCCGTGCGGCAGCGTGAAGGAACGACAGAAGGAGCCGTACCGGTAACGGGCCCGGTGTTTCTCCTCCTTCTCCTCGCGACGCTGGGCACGCACGGTCAACACGTTCCCGCTCACCTTGATGTCGAAGTCCTCCGGCTCAAACCCTGGCAGCTCGGCCTGGAACACATACTCGTCCTCGCGGTCCTCCAGATCCATATCCCAGGCCCAAGGCATCCTTTCGAAATCCTCCCACAGGCGGAGGCTGGGCCAGTCGCTCCACAGGCTCCGTCCGAAGAACCGATCCATCAGCGAATCGATCTCCTCGCGGAGCCGAGCCAGCGGAAGGAAGTCGTAGTCGTCGTCCCGACGAGGAACGTCGTGACGAACCCGGATGTTGCCGTTCCTCTTCTTCCAAGGAATCAAGCTCAACATCGTCACCACCTCCTTTCCGTTCGTCCCAGCCCGGGCCGGATGGCCCGAGAGCTCGTTGTTGTGTCCTCACAAAACCCGCACAAAGATCGGTTGCCCTCTCGTCTTCCGCGGAGCCCTTCGCCCGCCCGGCGGATCACCCAGGCAGGCTGCCCCCCGCGGTCGGACATGTCGCTTACGGCCGTCTGTTGACGCCCCCCGGGCCTTCCGGCCGTCTCTTCGGCCACGTCCCGGAAGGCCCAGAACTGCCTCACGAGGTCTTCACCTCGATGCGACGGGGCTTGACCTCCTCGGCCTTGGGCAAGTGCAGCGTCAACTCGCCGTTTTTCAACTCCGCCGAGATCTTTTGAGCATCGATCGATTCACCGATCGTAAAGCTGCGGTAGAAATCACCGATGCCGTACTCGGCGTAAAGGAAATCAACGTCGTCGTGCCGCGGGCGGACCTTGCCGTGGATGGTCAGCTCCCGATCCTCGAAACGGATGTCCAGGTCCTCAGGGGCTACACCCGGCAAGTCGCCGTAGAGCACCAGTTCTTCATCGGTTTCGGCGATGTCGAACCGCGGGCTGTAGGTGACGCCGCTGCGAGTGCGTTCTGCGGTGGTTACCTCCGCGGGCCGTTCTTCTTTCTTGGTCAGTGCATCAGCCATGGTCTGGTCCTCCTTTCTTGCGGTTGGCTTGGAATCCGAGAGGATCAAGGCCGTGCCGAGGGGCGCCGCCGGAAGGCGGCAAACCCCGGGCCATCCGCCTCAGCCGGTCTTGACCTCGATCTTCCGAGGCTTGGCCTCCTCACGCTTGGGCAGGGTGATCGTCAACACGCCGTGCTTCAACTCGGCAGTCACCTTGTCCGCGTCCACCGGGTGCGGAAGCTCGACCAACCGGCTGAAGCTGCCGTAGCCGCGTTCCTGACGATGCCACGTGCCTCCCTGCAGCTCCGGCTGCCTCCGCTCGCCCTTCAGCGACAGCTGATTCTCACCGGTCACGGTGATCTCCAGCTCGCTGAGCTCAAAGCCGGGCAACTCCGCCTCCACGTACAGGTTGTCCTCGTCCTCCCACAGGTTCAGCGGCGGGTAGGTTGCCCGAGCCAGCAGCCGGCCGCCGTCCCAGCCAAACCGGCTGAACAGCCGATCCATCTCCTCCCGGAGTCGGTTCATTTCCGCCATCATGCTCCCAAACGGTTGCCAACGAGTCGTCAACATGTTCCCACCTCCTTTCGCCACGAAACCAGGTTCGTGAAACGAGCGTCACTGTCCAGGTTGACCGTCGGCCGACCGCCGGTTTTGACAGCCAGCCGTTTCGTCTGTCCCCGTGAGCAACAAGCGTGCCAATTGCCCCGGGGGCTGGCGCGGCTGTTTTTGGCCCCAAAAACCGGCTTGCGGACCGCCCGCACCAGGATCCAACGCCAAACTGGCCGGCCAGATTGCCCCGGGCAAAAAAGACAATCTGACGTTGCCCCTCGCCGCCGTCCCGAACGAACCGTACCGAAGACGGTATGGTTCTTCCCCGTGTCGAGCTCTTCCCGGGCCCAGCGCGGAAATGCCCAGCCGTGCGCCGTATAGATACGCCGTATGGATATGGGTAGAAAGCCGTGAACTGTGCTCATATGCCACCAAAGGAGTGGAAGGTGAAGCCAGTCGGGTGGGCCAAGGTCGATCGACCCAGCGACAACCATCTCCCAGCCGGAAGGGGCGGCGACGTGTCGATCTGGCCGACCAATGATCCGATGATCGGCCGCAGGTCGGTGGCGGTTGACACGGGCGTCTGGGGGGCGTATTTTTTTTTGTGATCGTGGCTGTGTTGCCCACGTATGTAGTGGAAGTCGTCCGATGGTTCGTCATGTCCGCCCCATCATGATCCGCCTACTGGCCGGCGTGATATCCGCCATTGGGTGGGTTATGGTGATTATTATCGGCCCTTGGGGGGCTTGAGGGCGGCGAGCGGTCGGCGGCAAACCGGTGAAGACGCGAGCCCTGAGGCCCCTGGGGTCTCGAGGGCGTTTTTTTTGCCTCTGGTTTGAGAATCGGGGTTGGAGCTGAGGGAGCGATGCGCCGGATCGAGGTCTACGACACGACGCTGCGGGACGGGGCGCAGGCCGAAGGGATCAGCTTTTCTCTGCAGGACAAGCTCCTGTTGACCCGCCGCCTGGACAGCCTGGGGTTCGACTACGTCGAAGGTGGTTACCCGGCGTCGAACGAAAAGGATTGGGAGTACTTTCAGCGGGTTGGCGAACTGCCGCTGGAGCACGCCACGGTTTGTGCCTTCGGCATGACGCGGCGCAAGGACACCGCGGTCGAGGAGGACAAAGGGCTCAGGCGGCTCCTGGATTCGGGGGCCGAAGTGATCACGCTGGTGGGCAAGTCTTCGGCCTTCCAGGTCACGGCGGTCCTGGAGACATCGCTGGAGGAGAACCTGGCCATGGTCGGCGACAGTGTCCGGCTGCTGCGCCAGTCGGGGCGGGCGGTGATCTTTGACGCCGAGCATTTCTTCGACGGTTGGAAGGCCGACGCCGGCTACGCCATGGCTGTGCTGGAGCGGGCGATCGAGGCGGGGGCGCGGATGGTGGTGCTCTGCGACACCAACGGTGGCAGTATGACTGAGCAGATCGGTTCGATTTGCCGGCAGGTGGTGGAGCGAGTCTCCGTGCCGGTGGGCATCCACTGCCACAACGACTGCGACCTGGCCGTGGCCAACACGCTGGCTGCGGTCGACGCCGGTGTGGTGCAGGTCCAGGGCACGGTGAACGGCTTCGGCGAGCGGTGCGGGAACGCCGATTTGATTTCGGTCATCGCCAACTTGGCAATCAAGAAGCGAGGGTACGAAGTGCTCCAGCCGGACAGCGTCCGTTCGCTGACCGAGCTGTCGCGCTACGTCTACGAAATGGTGAACATGAACTTCCGGCCCCATCAGCCGTTCGTGGGCAAAAGCGCCTTTGCCCACAAGGGCGGGATGCACGTCAGCGGCGTGCACCGTACCACCCGGAGCTATGAGCACATCGATCCCCAGATGGTGGGCAACGAGCGCCGGGTGTTGTTGAGCGAATTGTCCGGGCGGTCGAACATCCTGGCGCTGACCAGCCGCTTGGCCATCCCCAAGGATTCGGACCTGATGGACCGCATCCTGGCCAAGGTGGTGGCCATGGAGGCGGCCGGCTACCAGTTTGAAGCGGCCGAGGGGTCCTTCGACCTCTTGGTGCGGAAGTGCTCCGGCACGTACCGGGCCCATTTCCAGCCCCTGCATTACCATGTGAACGTGGACAACAAGGCGGGAGGCGAAGTGACGGCCGAGGCCATGGTGAAGATCCGCATTGGGGATGAGGTGCGATTCGAGGCGGCCGAGGGGCACGGGCCGGTGGATGCCTTGGACGCGGCGCTGCGTAAAGCGCTGAACGGCCGCTTTGAGGCCTTGAACCGTTTGCACTTGGTGGACTATAAAGTGCGCGTGATCAATTCAGAGGCAGCGACGGCGGCTTGGGTCCGCGTGGTGATCGAGAGCCAGGACGAGGACGACGTGTGGGGCACGGTGGGGGTGAGCGAGAACATCATCGAAGCCAGCTGGAATGCGCTGGTGGAGAGCTACGAGTACAAGTTGCACAAGGACGAAGACATCTGTCCCGTGGCCGGTGGCCCGGCGGCTGCCGGGTGAGACGCCCGCTTGAGTGGTGGGACCGGGCTTTCCAGCCCGTGGGCAACACCCGGCTCGAGCGAGCCGAGGCTATGCGGGGCGGAGCGTGACCAAAGAATGTGCGTCCTGTGGGGCGGCCCTTTCAACGTCTCGGGAAAAGAACCATGAGCGGCGCAGCAACCTCCCAGGATCTGCCCAAACAGTACGACCACGCTGCCGCCCAGAATCGCTGGTACCGGTTCTGGGAGGAGCAGGGGTACTTCCACAGCGAGCCCAACCCGGAGCGTGAGCCCTATACGATCGTCATTCCCCCGCCCAATGTGACCGGTGCCCTGCATCTGGGACACGCCCTGAATAACACGCTCCAGGACATTCTCATCCGTCAGAAGCGGATGCAAGGGTTCGAGACGCTTTGGGTGCCGGGCACCGACCATGCGGGCATCGCCACCCAGGCGGTGGTGGAACGACGCCTGTTGACCGAAGAGCAAAAGACCCGGCACGACGTGGGCCGCGAAGGGCTCATCGAGCGGATCTGGAAGTGGAAGCACGAATACGAAGGGCGGATCTTGAGTCAATTGAAGCAGATGGGCTGCAGCTGCGACTGGCAGCGAACCCGCTTCACGCTCGACCCCGTCTGCGCCCGCGCCGTGCGTCACACGTTCTTCCGCCTGTTCCAGCAAGGGTTGATCTATCGCGGCAAACGCCTGGTCAACTGGGATACCTTCCTGCAGACGGCCGTCAGTGACGACGAGGTGTTCCACGAAACGGTGCCCGGGCATTTCTGGTACTTCCACTACCCGGTTATCGATCCCAAGCCGGGCGAGCCATCCTTGGTGACCATCGCCACCACGCGTCCGGAGACGATGCTGGGGGACACCGCCGTGGCCGTGCATCCCTTCCCGGCGACGGCCTTGGAGCGGGCCATCGAGGAGCTGGAAGGGCGCATCGCTTCGGCGCCGTCCAAGATGCGGCCCGCGTTGGAGGCCGAGCTGGAAGAGCTCCGCCGGCGCCAACGGGCCCTGCTGCCGGAACTGATCCGGCTGCGCGACATGGCCTCCGATGGTCGCCAGGTGATGCTGCCTCTGTTGAACCGCCCCATCCCGCTCATCGCCGACGATTGGGCCAAGCCCGAGCTAGGGACCGGTTGCGTGAAGATCACCCCGGCCCACGACCCGAACGACTACGAGGTGGGTCTGCGCCACCAGCTGCCCATGATCAACATCCTCAACCCCGACGGGACGCTCAACGAAAACGCGGGGCCCTATCGGGGCCAGACGGTCATGGAGGCCCGCCAGCACGTGGTGGAGGATATGGAACGTCAAGGGCTGCTGGTGAAGGCGGAGGAGCGGGAGATCGAATTGGCGCATTCCGACCGTTCCAAGACGCCCATCGAGCCGCTGCTGACTGACCAGTGGTTCATCAAGATGGATCAGCTGGCCCAACTGGCCATGGACGCTGTGACCGACGGCCGTGTGAAGATCATCCCGCCGCGGTACGCCAAGGCGTATCTGGATTGGCTCAGCGAGAAGCGGGATTGGCCCATCAGCCGCCAGCTCTGGTGGGGCCACCAGATCCCGATCTGGTATTGCCGCACCGCCTCCCGCCAAGAGATCGAAGCGGCCTTCGCCGGGCGTCAAGACGTGGCGTGGCGGCGCGACGAATCGTCCGGCCAGTGGCTCATCTGCGCCCAAGAGGAAGATCTCCCGGAAGATGCCGTCCCCGGCCACCGACTGGTCCGCGAACAGGACGTGCTGGATACCTGGTTCAGCTCCGCCCTCTGGCCCCACTCCACCTTGGGTTGGCCCGAGCAGACCGCTGAGCTGCAGTACTACTATCCCACCAGTACCCTGATCACCAGCCGCGACATTATCACGCTGTGGGTGGCCCGCATGGTGCTGACCGGGCTTTTCAACGTGGGCGACGTCCCGTTCCGCGAAGTCTATATCCACCCGAAGATACTCGACGGCTACGGCGAAGGGATGTCCAAGTCCAAAGGCAACGGGGTCGATCCGCTGGACGTTATGGAGAAGTTCGGGGCCGATTCCCTCCGCTTCGGCCTGGCCTACCTGACCACCGAAACGCAGGATATCCGCATGCCCGTCGATTTCGAATGCCCGCACTGCGGCGCGCTGGTGCCACAGACGCGGGCAAACCGTGTGTTGCCCCGGGTCCGCTGCGGGCAGTGCCGGCAGCATTTCGCCACCCAATGGGCGGAAAAGCCCCAGGACCGGGCGCTGCCGCGAGGCCCCGTGGTCAGCGACCGCTTTGAGGTGGCCCGCAACTTCTGCAACAAGCTGTGGAACGCCTCGCGCTTCGCTCTGCTGAACCTCGAGGGCTATACGCCCGGTCCAGTGGCCGATGCCGAACTGGAAGTGGAGGACTGCTGGATCCTCAGCCGGCTGGCCACGGTGACCCGCCAGGTGACCGAGGCGCTGGACGGTTACCGGTTTGCCGACGCTGCGCGCACTTTGTACGCGTTCTCATGGGACGAGTTCTGCAGCTTCTACGTGGAGATGCTCAAACCGCGGCTTCAACACCCGGCGCGCCGGCCCCCGGCCCAACGACTGCTGGCCCACACGCTGGACAACCTGCTGCGCCTGCTGCACCCGATCATCCCCTTCCTCACCGAGGACGTCTGGCAGCGGTTGGCCCGATCGGCCCCGCAGCGGGGCCTGCCGGAACCGCAACCGGCCGCCGAAAGCATCATGATCGCCCCCTGGCCGACCAGCGATACCCGCCGCGAGGACGCGGCCATCGAAGCCCGGTTCGCCTCTTTCCAACAGGTGCTGCGGGCGGTGCGGGAGATCCGCAGCCGCCAGAACCTGGCCCCTCAGCGGACCATCCGGTTCTCGGTGCGCTGCCCGGCCGCCGTGGCCGACCAGCTCCGGCCCATGGAGCCCTACTTCCGCTCCATGGCCAAGGCCGAGGCCGTCGGCTGGGGCCCCGACGTCCAGCCGCCCGCCTGGGCCGCCACGGCCACGGCAGCCGATATGGAGGTCTTCGTCGACCTGGCCGGCTTGATGGACAAACAGGCGGAAATCCGCCGCAAACAAAAAGAGCTGGAAAAGCTGGATACCCTGATCAGCTCGAAACAAAAAAAACTGGCCAACGAACGGTTCCTGCAAAGGGCCCCGCGAGCCGTGGTAGAGCGTGAGCGGCAAAGCCTGCAGACGCTTCAACACCAGCGCAGCCTGATGGCGGAAACCCTGCGGCGGTTACAAGGAAGTGCTTGAAGAAGCCGCCCGGGAAAGCCGGCCCGACGCGTTGGCAGCAATCGAGGGGCCGGTCATTCCACCCGCTAGGTGGAACGGCTCCTGCTCCAAAGGTCCAGATACTTCGTCCGCAACCATGCGGATTGCCACCGCGCGCCCCGCCGGCATGGTCATGCAGGCCCTTCGCCTGCCCCCTGGCCTTCCCCTGCCAGACCGGCTTATAATGAGTGGTTGAGACCACTGGCGATCCCCGGAGCCCGGGGACGCATCGGGGCCAACGGCTGCAGGTCGGTCACCCGATGATGTTCCATTGCTCGCCGGATTTCGCCGCACCGTGAAAGGATCAGGCCATGCCCGTGCCCATGCAACTTTCCCGGATCATCATCAGCGACATCAACGACCATCAGGTGATCTACCTGAAGGAGATCGACGGGGACCGCCAGTTCCCGATCTTGATCGGGATCTTCGAGGCCCACAGCATCAACCGGCGCGTCAACGGCTATACGTCGCCCCGGCCCCTGACCCATGACCTGATCGTCAACGTGGTGGAGAACCTCGGTGCGGAACTGCAAGACGTGGTGATCACCGAGCTGCGCGAACACACCTATTACGCCAAGCTCCGCGTGCGCCAGGAAGGGGAACTGGTGGAGATCGACGCCCGGCCCTCGGACGCCATCGCCGTGGCCGTCACCTGCAAGCCGCCCCTGCCTATCTACGTCAACGAAGAGGTGCTCAACGACGTGCTCGGCGACCATTAGCTCCCGCCTTGGACGGGGGTAATCCATTGCCGGTAAGCGTTGGCGGATCGGCAACATCCGCGGCGCGGGCCAAACAAACTGCTTATTCGGGGGCGAGGCCCGCGCGCCGGGGGCAATTATCTGGCTGTGGAAAGCCGTGACCAGCCGCCGCACTCGAAAAAGGAGATGCCTCCCGCGCCGTGAACGGATGCCTTCGATCACCTGCCCGCACCCGCTCCACGTACTCATCCACACTGGGAGCCACGCCCAACATGGCAAACCGCCCGGTGTTCCCGTTTGATTACGAAGAAAGGCTGGCTTGCCATTTCAGGAGGCCACAGAGGACTCAGAGATCACCGAGACTCAGAGCATCCGTACATCCGGCTCCCTCCGTGCCCTCTGTGTGCTCCGTGGCAACCCGATAGCTCTGCATCGCCGGCGCACAACAAGCCGAGCCACAGATCCCCTACTGTCACTGCGACTCACCTGGAAACGGCACCAAGGGGCTCTGGACTTCCTGCCCTCTCATTCCTTCTCCGCCGCTGCCAGGTGGAATTACCCGTGGCCCGTGACCGTCGGCCCATGCCGCACCAGATGGAACTGGCAAGGGACGGGTAGTCTTACCGGGTCACAAGAAACAAAGGGCGCCCCTGCGGCACGATAGTCGCAAGGAAATCAGGTTCCACTTGCCACGGGATTCGTTGCGGATCATGGTCGCAACTCCGATGTCAGCTTCCCTCAGACCACGGGGTCCTCTACAATGATCCCACTTGCAGCGACAAATGATCGCAGCTGCCTGACCAGATCCGGCAAGCCATTTTTCATGGAAGTCCGTCTTCTTGCTTCGGAAACCGGGTCTGTGGGATGTCTGCCGTACAAGGGCCAGGTCGGGTGGCGGGGCCTGGGCCGAAAACGTCGCAGCCACTCGATACCCATCTCACCCTACGGAAGCGGCCACTGGAAGCGGATCGGTCGTGGTTGTACTCGATGTACAGCGTGCCGGCGTGCTCTTGGTATTCGTTGACCGGCTTGCCCGTGGAATCGTACTGGAAGAGGACTTGGTTCAGGACAGCGCCGTCGCCGCTCGAGGAGCTGCCCCAGGGCGGTGTCGGCTGAGGATATTGACTGTTTGCAAGGGACCGGTACAATTCCGTGCTTCGCCGGTGGAGAGACGCGGATCCGAGTGGCTTGAAACAGGGAGGGGGTCAGGATTCGGAGAACTGGATGTATGACTTTCAAAGCTTTTGGACTCTCAGGTCGACGGCCAGTAACTCACGGCGTCCCTGCTGTGCTGGCCGCGATCCTGTTGTGTTTGCCTACCGCGCAGGCGGCCGCTGGATCGCAGGCCTATCCCAACAGCCGTCTGCTGGCTGAACCCGAGGACTTGTCGAGGCCGGCGCCCCGGGTCGTGCTGGATGTACGACCGAGGGCAGCGTACGCGGCTGGCCATATTCCTGGAGCGGTATGGATCGACACTGAGTTGTGGGCAACGAAAAGCCGCGAAGCAGGCGCGTTGGAGGATGCGGCCCTTTGGGCCCGGCTGGTCGGCGATCTGGGCATCGACGGCCGGACGCCCGTGGTGGTGTACGATGAGGTAGTCACGCCCACCGCAGCTCGTATCTGGTGGCTTTTGCGCTACGTGGGTCTTCCGGACGTTCGCATCGTCAACGGCGGGTTGGCGGCTTGGGAGAAGGCACACGGCGCGGTTACCGGAGAGGTACCGCAAGTCACGCGCGCGAACTTCCAGCCTCGATTCCAGCCGCACATGTTGGCCAACCGCCACTTCATCGCAAAGTCGCTGGGGCAGCCGGGCGTCTGTCTGGTGGACGCCCGTACGGAGGCGGAGTACAACGGCCAGCCGGCCCGTGGCGCTACAGGGGGACGGATTCCAGGTGCCCGGCATCTGGAATGGACCAACTTCGTGGACGAGAACGGTCGCATGAAGCCCGCCGGGGAAATCCGCAAACTCGTTGAAGAGCACCAGATCACGGCCGACCAAACGATTGTGGCCTATTGCCGAAGTGGAGGCAAAGCTTCCCTGAATGCCTTCGCGCTGGAACTGATGGGGCTGAAGAGCGTCCGCAACTACTACGGTTCCTGGCTGGGTTGGAGCGCCGATCCAAGCCTGCCCACCGAGCCGCGTCCCTAGCCGAGTTGCAGGAGTCCGGCTGGTGCGCCGGCGGTCGCTGAGGCCAGGGGCAGCGACTTTTGTACGGCGGCCGCTGCGCCGGGCAGCTGGAGTTGATCGCGTCAATGGGCAGGCCTGGCCACGCGTTCGCCACCGCTGCCTCCTCTGTATCCCAACGTCGAGCTACGGCCACTGGGCGAGTTGCCAAAGGGCTGGACAACAGACGTAATGCGGGTAGGATGCGCAGAGAACAGGGTGTGAGGAGCGATGTGGCGTGAATTCCTGGCCAGCGGCCAAGCGCTGGTGAAGACGTACCGTCGGCACTGGTTGCAACTGGCCGCCGTTGATTTGGCGTCCAAAGCGGCAGGTTTTATTGTGCTTGCTCCGGCGGCCGGCCTGCTAGCCCGCGCGCTGCTGGCCCTTTCCGGAAACGCTCTTCTGGCCGATCAGGACATCGTGGCGTTCCTGGCCGGACCGGTGGGCTGGGTTTTTCTTTTGGTCATCGTGTCGGCCAACCTGGCTGTTCTGGCCGTGGGTCTGTCCGCAGCGCTCGTCTACCTGGAGGCGGCGGATCACGTGGCCGGTTTTCGTTGGCCGGACGCTTTGACATTCTCGCTCCGCCGCCTTGGCAGGATCTTCGACCTGGCATGGCGAGTTGTCCTGAGGCTGGGGGCGTTGGTGGTCCCGTTTCTGGGCGCCGGTCTGCTTGTGGGCTGGATCCTTCTGAGCGAGCACGACATCAACTTCTATTTGGTTCACCGCCCGCCGGAATTGCTCATTGCCGTAGCCGTCGTTTCGGGCTTGGGGGCTGGTTATCTGGCTCTTGCGGCCGCCCTGATTGCCCGTTGGTTTTTTGCCCTTCCGTTGATTCTGCTGGAGGAGTACCCGCCGCGGCAGGCTATGGCTGAAAGTGCACGACGTTCGCAAGGCCACCGTGCGGCGGTGTTCGTGTTCATCCTCATCGTGGTGCTGGCGTTGGCGGTGTTTTCGGCGGCGAGTTCCGTTCTGGGGGCATGGGCCACGGCATGGGTGTTGGGAAGCGTCCAACGGACACCCGCCCTGTTCGTTGCGATTCTCGGTTTTGCGTTTCTGGGTTGGTCGCTGTGGCACGTGGTGCTGGGAGTTCTGGGCGACACGATCTTTGCGGCGGCCGTGGCGGTGGTCTACCGGCGTCACGGCCGCTTTGGTACTCGTCCATCGCTGCTTGAGTCGTTCCACCCAGCCGGCCATTCCCGCCGGCTGCGCGTGCCGCGCTTCGCCCAGGGCTTGGCGATCCTGCTGGCCGTGCCCCTGGCCGGGGCCACCGGCTGGTATCTGTTGGCGCAGGTGCCTGTCGAGGAGTCGGTCGTCGTGCTGGCCCATCGCGCGGGGGCCACGGCGGCGGCGGAAAACACTTTGGCGGCCATCGAGAAAGCCATCCAGCTGGGGGCGGACTACGTGGAGATCGACGTCCAGCAGACGGCCGACGGCCATGTGGTACTCGCCCACGACCGGGATCTGATGAGGGTGGCGGGGGTGCCCGTCGTGATAGAAGAGGCGACGCTGGAGGAGCTGAAGAGCGTGGACGTCGGGAGGTTCTTCGGGCCTCAGTGCGCCGGTCAGCGGGTACCCGAGCTGGCAGATGCCCTGTCCGCTTGTCGAGGCCGCATCGGGATGGCCATCGAACTGAAGCACTACGGCCAGGCGAACCGCCTGGAGGAAAGCGTGATCGAGTGCGTGGAGCGATTCGGCATGGCGGAAGAGGTTCTTCTTTTGTCGCTGGATCGCGGCACGGTCAGGAAGCTGAAACGGCTGCGTCCCAGCTGGCGTGTGGGCCAGTTGACGGCCGTCGCCGTGGGTGATCTGGCCAGGGATGAAGTCGATGTGCTCGCGGTGCACAGTTCGCTGGCCACCCTCTCCTTGGTCGAACGGGCCCACGGTCGGGGCCAGCAGCTGTTTGCATGGACGATCAATGACCCGGTGCTCCTGTCCGTGATGGCCAGCCGCGGTGTGGACGGCGTCATCACCGATGATGTTCAGATGGCTCGGGAGGTCCTGCGCCAGCGTGCCGAAATGACACCGCTGGAACGGCTCATGCTCGAAGCGGCCATCGTTTTGGGGCGCCAGCCCACTGTGCTCGCGCCGCGGGCCAATTCAAACTGATCACGTCGGAGTCGGCGATCAACATGACCGAAGCCCAGAGCAGGGAGGTTCAGAATCGGAATGCGGGGACGAACACGTGCTTTCCGATGCTGTCCGCCATCGGAAGCCGATAGCTTTGGCGTCGGTTGGTACTACCTGGGGACCAGTTCGGAATCGGGACCTTTGGCCTCACTCGGCGGCCCCGTCGCAGACGGACAGGGCGTGGAAGTGTTCTACAATTGGGAAGTGTCACCCTGGTTTCATCTGACCACGGACCTCCAAGTGATGGTCCCGGCCCGCAAGACCGTCGGCCCGGCCCTGGTGCTCGGCTTCCGGGCGAAAATGGATTTCTGAGCCAGCAGTCTACGTGCTATTCTGTGTCTGGCCATATTGGGGGACGCAGGCCCGTAGCTTCCCACTCCGGGCCTGGTGTCGGCTGACCTCCGGCCCAGCCACAGTCCAGCACCATACGGCCTCGGCAGGCCTTCCCATCGCGCGGGTAAGCGGTTTGCGTCTGGAGCAAAAGCTCTGAAAACTCCGGGATAGGGCGGAGAATCGATTACAGGGATCATCTGCCGTCTGCCGAAGGATGTAATTACCGACGGTTTTGCGGACTGGGCGTTCTGTGCGCATCGGCCGGTTATTCCGGTTACTGTGGTTGTGAGGGGGCTTGGCTACCGGAGACGGTCCGGTTTTTCGGCGTGTCGAGCCCTTCCCGGGTCCAGTGCGGAAATGTCCAACGGTGTGCGGTAGAAGACAGGACCGTTCCACTGCCGGACACCGGCTGGGCAACCTTTTGGTCACCGTGGGCGGGGTTGTGCAGCTCCGGGGCGCCGCGAGGTGAAGCTCCGTTGGAGACAGAGAGCTGGCGTTTGTGGGCGCAGCAGGGGGCCTCGCCGCGGAGAATCCTATGGGGACGTGGGTTCATGGAAGACGTGGGTTCATGGAATGTCGCCTTTGCAGGGGCGGTGTTTGCCGGCGTGGTTGATGCGGAGCAACGCAGCCGCTTTGCTGGTGGTGGTTGCGGTTCTGGTGGCTGGCTCCGGGTGTACGGGTATCGGCCGCTGGGCTCGTCAGGGCTTCAAGGTGGGCCCGGATTACTTGCGGCCGTCCGCGCCGGTGGCTGAGGAGTGGATCGACTTCCAGGATCCAAGTATTGTCAACGAGCCGGCCGTCGATAGCAGCTGGTGGAGCGTGTTCGGCGATCCCCATCTCGACGAGCTGATCAACAGGGCTTCGCTCCAGAACTTGACGCTCCAAAGCGCGGGCACGCGCATCCTGGAGGCGCGTGCCCGGCTGAACATCGCCCGCGGCAACCTGGCTCCGCAGATCCAGCAGGCCTTTGGAGACTGTGCGCGGATCAACACGTCGACCACGGCGGCCGACGTGCTTCCGATCAACGACTACGACACTTGGGACGTCGGCTTCAATGCTTCCTGGGAGCTGGACTTCTGGGGACGATTCCGCCGGGCGATCGAGTCTGAGGAGGCCCTGCTGAACGCGGAGATCGAGAACTACGACAGCGTGCTCGTGCTGCTGCAGGCGGAAGTGGCCACAGCGTACATCCAGTATCGCACGCTTCAGGAGCGGCTGGAGGTGGCGAAAGAGAATGTGGAACTCCAGAGACGCTCGCTCGAGATCGCCGACGTTCGCTTCCGCAACGGACAGGTGACCGAACTGGATGTGGCCCAGGCCAAAGAGAACCTGGCGGCCACCGAATCGGTGATCCCCGATCTCGAGAGCAGGATCCGCCAGACGGGCAACGCCCTTTGCGTGCTGTTGGGCGTGCCGCCACACGACATGGGCGAAGAGCTCGGCGAGCGACCGGTCCCCGAGCCGCCGGGCGGAGGCCCGTACGGACGTATCGCGCTGACAAGCCACGCCACGAGTACGGCCAGATAGAACTGCCCCAACACGGATTGCATCCACGCGATGGTTCGCGCCAGCGGCGATTGCGGCACGACGTCGCCGTAACCCAGGGTGGACATCGTCACAAAGCTGAAATACACTGCCTCCGAAAACGGCGCGATCGGTTTACCGGGTTCACCCTGTGGCTGCTCCTCAACGGCCTCGCGGCCGGGAAACGACAACGACTCCCGGTCGATGCGCTCGGTTGCCCAATACATCTCGGCGAAGGCCATCCCCAGCAGCAGGTACGCGCACACGCTGCCGAAGACCGAGTGGACGGTGGCCATGTACTTCCTGAAGATGGTGGCGATGAGATTGACCGCGATGATTGTGTAGAAAACCGCTCCCACCACGCAGCTTGCCACAAAGAGCATTGGGAAGCTCACGACAAGCGTTGCCCAAGTGGCTGGCACGGCCAAAAGCGCCAGGGCGAGACTGGGAAAGAAAACCCGCGGACACGTGCGACTGGCAAATACACCGAATACCAGCACGGCCGTTGTGCCCGCGTGGATGAGAACTCGGCCACCAAAACGCGGCTCCAAAGCGGGAGCGACCAACAGAGCGAAGAGTAGTGAAATGAGCAGCAACGCCAGGTTACTGCTGTCAGGTGACAATGTCGCTCGATTCGCGTCGGCAGACATGACAGATCATGTACCTCATGCGCGTTGCCTGAGCGTGTATCAAAGCAGCAGGAAACACATCCAAACGACGATCGCAGGAACCAACGCCGCCGCGAGCAGGCCCAGCGGAGAGACCGCCTCGCCGAAGTGGTGCTTCAGGAGGAACTGCCCGGCCGGATTCGGGGCGTTGGCGATGATCGTCAGCCCGCCGCCGGCGACGGCCAGCATGATCGATTCCACCAGCTTCAAGGTCGGCCGCGTCGCGGCGAGCGTCATGATCACCACGACGAACGCCGCCTCGGTGAAGTTTACGTCATGGCTCACATACTGGACTACCGTGCCCCAGTCGTAGAACGCGGCGATCGCCACCATCAGGACGACCGCCCAAAGGCCGAACACGACCTCGACTTCACCCAGAAAATGAAGCAGCTCGGCCAGCGGGTCCAATGATTCGCGCGGGGCTTCGCCACGGCGGATCTTCTCCGCATGCGCGTCGCGCCGTCGGTGTGAGATGACCGTGAATTTCCCAGCCAGGAGAGTGTGAATAATGGCGGCAAGGAATATCAGCGATGCGGCAAGATTAAACGGTTCCCGGGCGATGCGATACAGGAGAATCTGCGGTACACCGGCAAGGCCCGCATCACCATAGCTGTCGAGGTTTCGCGGGAAGTCGGGAGGTGGAGGTGAAGAAGAGCCCGCGGTCGGACTTGGATTCGACCTCCTCGAGCTGCCCGAGCTGCTGGACCGCCTTTTCGATCTCGTCGGAGACCTCGGTTTCGACCTCCTGGGCCGTGGCCCCGGGATAGGGCGTGATGACCAGGGCTTCCTTGATCGTGAACTCGGGATCCTCCAGGCGCGGCAGGTTGTTGAACGAGATGATTCCGCCGACGAAAAACACGGTGGCCAGCACCAGCGTGGTCGTCTTGTTGCGAATGGCCAGTTCAGCGAGGTTCATGGAGAAGCAGCTCCCAGCGTCAAGGTTCGTACTTGCGGACTTGCATGCCCTCCCGGAGCAGCATCACCCCGGAAATCGCCACCATGTCGCCCTGTTTGACGCCGCCTTTCAGGAGCACGCGGTCGCCGGTCAGGGGCCCGAGCTGGACCGGGCACCTGGCGACCTTCATGCCGTCCGGATCGACCTTCCACACGTAGGACTGCTTGTTCTCGTCGGCCTGGACCGCGGTGACCGGGACCGACCACGCGCTTTTCGGATCGATGACGATGCGCACGCGCGCGGTCATGCCGGGCAGGATGTTCACGTCCTTCGGGTTCTCGAAGATCAACTTGACCGGGAACGTCCGGGTGATCCGATCGGCGGTCATGGCGTATTCCTTGATGGCGGCCGGGAACTCGCGGTCGGGGATGGCGCTGACGATCACCTTGGGCGCGAGGCGTTGGGTGGTCTGTTCCTTGGTCTCGCTCCGGCCCTTGCCCCGCACGAAATCGCGTTCCGGGACGGCGACCTCGATCTCCAGTTTGGAGATGTCCTGCAGGATGAGCACCGGCTGCTTGGCCAGGACGTTGGCGAAGTCCTCGACCAGCTTGCGGGCCATGACGCCGGCGAACGGGGCCCGGAGCTCGGTGTCGGCGACCGCTTTCTGGGCGATCTCCAGGTGTGCCTGGGCCACTTTCAACGCGCGGCGGTCGCGTTCGATCTCGTCGGCCGGGATCGCGCCGGGGTCTTCCTTGAAGATGTTCTGGCTGCGCGTGAGATCGGCTTGGGCCTTTTCCAGATTGGCCTTGGCGACCTTCAATTCCGCTTAGTAATCCCGCGGATCCAGGCGGGCGAGCACGGCATCTTTTTCCACGCGATCCCCTTCCCGCACCAGGAACTCGGCGACGCGCCCGACCACTTCGAACCCCATCTCCGCGGTCTGGTGCGCCCGGATCGTTCCGGGATACTCGATGATGGCCTCGGGCTCGAGCGACCCGATGACGTGAATTTTCACGGGCCGGACCGGCGGTTCCGGCTCCGCCGGCGGTTCGCCGCATCCGGCGGCGAACAGCCCACAACCCAGGCTGAGGTCCAAAGTGAAACGTCGGATCGTCTCCATGAAGCTCGCCTTGCGTCTGAGAGATTCGATTTCAAGTGATACCAGGTGCAGAACTCGTGCAACGCGTTCGCCCCAGCCAAGCGGCCAAGTTCGGTCCGCGGCGGGGCGTTGTGGGCAAAAGCTCCCGCCAACGCTGCCCCGAGCCCAGGACGCTTTCCCGGGCCGGTGGGGTGAGCCCGCTGGCCGGTCCGCCAGCCCCCGTTGGGGGCTCGCACCGAGGGACCGCGTGCCTATTGGCGGTCATCGCGTCGCCTTTCCGATACTTGCAGGCACACCTGCCGGCCATCCGGTATCAATCGCACATCCAGCGGGCCTTGCAAGTCGTCATGTTTCCAGTAGGTATGGCGGAACGGCAGGGAGAACTGAATCCCCTGTTCCTCGAAGGCCTTGAAGATCTCGAAATTCGCCTTTTCGGAGAATTCCAGGAATTTCCACAGCTCGGGAGGTGTAAACCAGTACATGATACGGATATTGAACGAGTCCGGGTTGAACTCGTTGAAATAGACACGGGGCGGATACTCAGGGTCCATGCCCTCCTGGTTTTCCAGCACGGCCCGGACGGCGGCCACGGCCTTTTGGATCTTTTCGCGGGGGGTATCCAGGGGAATGTGGAGATCCGTGATCCGGCTGATGTGTTTGCGCTTGCCGATATTCTGGATCTCGGCCTCGGCCATCTGGTCGTTAGGGATCGAGATCAGGTTGTTCGTCAGGAACTCACGGAGCTTTGTCGAGCGCAGCCCGATTTCTTCGACAATCCCATCTTGGCCGTTGACGATGATCCGTTCCCCGACACGGTACGGCTTGTCCAGCAGGACGGTAACGGTACCGAAGAGCCCTTTGATCATGCCCTGGGCCGACAGCGCGATGGCCAGGCCGCCGATGCCGGCACTGGCCAACAGTGTCGTGATGGGCAGGCCCAGGTATCTTCCCCCTTCCAGGAATATGATGGCCGCCGCGACGAGTCCCAAGCCGCGGCAGAGAATGCGGATCAAGTAGACGTCAACACCGCGGAGTCGGGTTCGTGACATGGCGACGACGGCGTCGGCCAGACGGCTGGTGGCAGCCAGAACGACGATGATCACGGCCAGCAGGAAAGCCATGTTCGCCGCAAAGTTGATGGCGTAGAGGGCCTTGCCGCGTACGCTCAGGTACTCCATGACGACATGCTTGAACAGCAGGGGCACGCACATGGCCAGCAGGGCGAACAGCAGGGTGACCCAGTACCGCAGCAGGCTGTGTCGGCGCATAAGGGACCCCCGCGCTCGCCCCGCGCGATAGCAGAGGAGCATGGTGATCAGGGCCAGTGGGGTAATCAGGATCATTCCGGCCCACTGCCACACGGCCATGCCGTAGACGCGGTGGCGGACCCAGAAAGGGAGCGAGTCGATCCAGGCGGCCACGGTCGGGTTGTGGGGAGAGTCCAGCCACCACTGATAAAGGCCCTTGGACACCGGACGGCCCTCGCTCCGATAGGGCAGATCCCTGACCTTCTCGTAGATTTCCGGCGCACGATTGACGGTCTCGGACGAAAAGAGGTATTCACCTTTCTGTGGCCCTTCGGTCATCCGCACGATGGTGATTTGGGTATTGGGCACTTGCCAGCGGGCGAGGGGTTCGCCGTTGTCCGTTGCGCCCAGTTCCTCCGGGCCGGGTATCTGTTCGGCCGGCGGCAGTTCGACCCGGTCGAGGATCTCCTTCAGGCATACGGCCGCCTCGGCGGCATAGTCCTGGCGGTAATACTCCGGCACAGCGCTCAGATCCAGGCAGCTGTAGATGCGCATGACCTTCGGCACGAACGTCTGATCGCCGGCTTTGATGTGTCTTCCGGCGATGATCATCTCATAGATCTCGTTCACTGTAGTGATGAACAACGTCATCGTGCCGCGAGGGCTCGAAGTGTCCGCGGAAAGCTTGGGCTGCCGTTTGGTCATAGCCGTGTAACGGTCGAGAAGACCCGGCGAGACTTCCGGCCCCTCGGTGCGGTATGGCAAAGCCTTAACCGCGCTGTAGAACGTGGCAGCCTCTCGGACCGTTTCGGCCGAAAAGCGATACTCGCCCTCGTGCTGCCCTTCTGCCACCCGTACGATCATCAGCCGGGTGTCAGGGATCCGCCACCGGGCAAGGGGCTCGTCCTGTTCCGCCCTCTCCACCGCTTCCCGGCCCGGGATCTCCTCCTCGGGAGGCAGCGGGATCCGGTCCAAGACCTCTTTCAGATAGACTGCCGATTTCACCCCGACCGACTCGCGGAGATCCACGGGCAACTCGGTCAGGTCCAGACAATCCTGGATACGTTGCATCGGGGCGAGCATCTTCGAGGCGATGTCTTCGGTGGACGGTTCCGCCTTCGTCAGTTCGTAGAGCTCAATACACGCCTCGACGAAGCTGCGCAACATCCCCCGCGGGCTCGATGTGTCCGACGGCTGAAGCGGGGGCCGCGTGGTCCGTTCGGCCTCGCCAGCCACAATCAGTCCCACTGCAAAAAATCCCCAGATCATGATTGTGAAACGAAACGTGACACTCATCGGTCTGTTCCCGAAATGCTGTCTGGACGACTCCAGCGCCGGGTGGAGTAAACGCCAGCTCAGCCGACGCAAGGGTGATGCTCGGCCGAGCCGTCGAAAGCCCAACGCATCGCCGCGCTCCCAGCCGGCGGTAGCCGAAAGGCGCCTGGGCGCGGGTGCCCGACTGCTGTTCGTGTGATCTGTTGAAGCCGTTGTCCTACAGGTTGTCCTACAGGTTGTCCTACAGGTTGATTTTGTACCGTTCGGCCATCAGCCGTCGGATTTCGACCGTGGCCTCCTCGATCTGCGCGATGATCTGATGAACCGTGCCGGCCATGGCCGCGGTCTCTCGGGTGCGCACTTGGACGTCTCGCGATTGCTGGTCCGCCACAGCCGCGCGAAAGCCGTGGGCAACGGGGGCCCGGGTCCGGCCCGTGTTGAGGCTCGTCCGAACGGGTCGGTCGAGCAAGTGGCCTTCCTTGCCGGGCTGCATCCGCAGGCCCCACGAGCACAGCACCCGTTGCGATCGGCGGCTCAATGAGTTTGGCTCCATGGCCTGGATCGCGTCTTTGCGTTGAGCCGAGTACGATCTGGGGTTGCTGTGTCGCGGGCCCTCCGGTCTGCACTTCCAGTCCAGTCTGTGCTTATGGTTTCTGTGCCGGCTGAGCGGCTTGCACCTCCTGTTGCGCTTCCTTGGGCTCCTCCAATCGGACAAGGAGCCACGATTGCGTCTGGCCGTCTTCGAAGTGGACCAGCACGGGAGCCGTATCCTGGGTCAGGTTGGCGATTCCCGCTTCCATAATCGGCCATTTTTCGTCCACCACGGTCCAGGCGGACCGTTGGGTCTGTTTGTCAACCATCCCTTCGACCGGCTTGGTGACGTTGCTTGCCGAATCGAAGAAGGTCCCGGCGATGATGCCTTGCTTGTTGACCGCCAGTTGGAGAAACAGGGTCGGTTCCGGTGCATCCTCTTCAGTCTGGGTCAAGGCAAAAACACCCAGCGGCATCCATTCAGCCTGTTCATCCGGCTCGGGGGCGGACGTGGCGATCTCCTGCGCCTGGGCGGCGTACTCTTCGGCCGAGCAGAGCGCTTCATCTCCGTAATAGACAGTATCGCCTTGGTAGTAGACATTGTCGCCGTAGCTATAGTAGACCGGTTGGCTCCAGCCCCACGGGAACCAGGCGGTCACGACCGTCCAGGTGGCCCAACGGTAGGGTCGGTGCCACCGCCAGTGGGCCCAGTGCGGATGGCTTTTCCAGAAATCCCAACGGGGATGATGTTGCTGCCAACGGTGCCGGATGTTCTTCGAACGATCACGCCGCGCTTCCAACCAATCGGCGCGGTTGATGATCCGGTGGATGGTCCGGGCGCGGTCGGGAATGCCTGGCCGCACGCCAGGACGCAGCGGCCGATCCCCGGGGCGTACTCCGGGACGTTCAGGAAGCACGCCCGGTCGCTGGCCGGGCCGTTCGGGCAACACGCCCGGGCGGTGGTCCGGCCGTTCGGGTCGCTCTCCCGGGCGCACCGGTTGGATCGCGGGCCGCTGTCCCGGACGCTGAATCTGATGAATGGGCCGGCCGCGGTCGGGCATGCTATCCCCGGGGCGTCGGCTCTTGAGGAATTCTGCTGCCGCACCGCCTCCGATCACCGCAGCGCCGGCTCCGATCGCGGGCAGCGTCGAGGGCCGTCCTGTCGGGCGACCCGTGGAAGGCCGTGGCAGATCGAGGAACTTCTGCAGTTGGTCCCCCGAGGGTCGCGTCGTCGGGCCGGGACGCACGCCGGGTCGACTCGCCATGCCAGGGCGGAGGCCGGATCCGGGGCGTGTGGCAGGCCGGGTGCTCGGCCGTATACTGGGCCGCGTACTTGGCCGTCCGGGCGCCGGCGGACGTACGCTGGGGCGGCTGGGACGCACGCTGGGGCGAGGCATCGAAACGCTCGGCCGAGGTCGTGCCACCGGACGCGCAGCGCGACTCATCGAAGGCACCC
>DQVB01000636.1 GCA_015661985.1 Planctomycetota bacterium
CGGCCCCAGGCCGGCGGCCAGCCAATCGCCGGCGGCAACGGCCCCAACAACCACTTCCGGGTAGAACGGTGTCGGAGTCGAAGCCATGGCCCCACGCGTCACCTCGGTGTCCACACCCGTGGCCCACCTGGTTGGACCCGGAAAACTCAACGTGATCAACGGCCGGCTGGCTTTCTCAACCGGCAAGGCCGCGCCGCTGCGCCTCGATCCGGCCACACTCCGCACCCTGTTCTGCTACGGCCCAGTGGGGGTCTCCGACGAAGCAATGCGAGCACTCTTCCAGCACGACGTGGAAGTAGCCTGGCTGAGCGCCGCAGGCCAGCGCTGCCGCGGGCGGCTGGTGCGGAGCGACCCGTCCACCACGGCCCTGCGTCTCCAGCAATACCAGGTGCTGACGGACCCCAAACTCAAGCTGCTTTTCGCTCGCCATGTGGTGCTCGAGAAAATCTGCTCGCAAATCGCCGCGGGGCGGCACTACCAGCGGCACGGCCATCCCCACGCCAAGGGTTTGCTCCGAAAACTGCGCCGGCTCCGCAAACAGGCTGCCTGGGCAAGTGACGTGGAAGCCCTGCGGGGCATCGAAGGGGCCGCCTCCCATGCCTGGTTCCGGTTCTTTGGCAAACTGCTCTGTCCGCCCTCCTCGGCGCCTTCTATCACCGGGGCGCAACTGCTCTTCGCTGTGGGTTCCCGGACTCTTCGCTGGCACGACGCCCATCGTTGATTCGTTCCCGACGGGGGTGTCATAAGCGACGTGGCGGCGGCGTATACCTGGTTGATGGGCCGATGTCGGCGGGTTGCGGCGCGACCCGATACCTATCGTGAGGGGTGTCGGTGCGCCACAGTACGGGCATCGCGCCGCAGGCCACCCCGAGAGTGACTATGCGTAGTTGAAGACTTGGGGTGAACGTGCGTTTTGCCCACCCCGTTTCGTGTCGGTTTTGCCCGCGCCGCTGTCCGGATGCCGTGGGCGGAACTTCCCATGCAGGAACCAGCGCCGGGCCGGCCCCAAGTGGGAGGTGAGCCAGTCGTTGAGCCGCGAGCCACAGGCGTGCGGGGCGCACGGGGTTCAACGTTTGTGCTTCATGATGGCGGCCAGATTGCCGGCATGGTGAACGGTGGTTCGACAATCATGAATTCACAACCAGAAAAAGATGCTCCAGCGCCGGACGAACCGGCCGAGGTCGGTTCCTGCCAAGATCCACCGCCCAACGTCCAGCCGGGCAGCCAGGGCAATCTGGCACAGGTCGTACCCGGCAGGGTCAGTGGCGAGGAAATGGAAGTAGTAGCCCGAGTCATCGATGCCGTTCGCTACGTGGTGTTGGTCGTTTCACTCACTATTTGGTCCGTCCTCGGGTTCATGTTTTGGATTCCCATGCTCGTCTACACGATCACCCATTTTTCGGCTTGCATTGTCTACGTGACGATAACGGAGGACGACCCACGCGTCCTGGGCGTACGGCTGGAAAGGGCTGTTCGCTTCTACCTGCAGGGATTTCGCAACGTAATCCAAGCGGTTTACAGCCCGTCGCAGGGTCGCGCACCGGCTGTTGATATGAGAATCGATGTTCCAACCATCGTGTTGCACGTTTTGGGGACTGTCGTGTTTTGGGGCGTTGTGGCTGTCGCCGTGCTGTACTTGGCGGGGACATTCGGGGGATTGTGAATCGTGGCAGAAACGGCGGTGGTTTACGGGAGATTCCAGCGGAGTCGGCTGATGTATTGTTTTCGGGAGGCATCGTTTTGGATTGCGTGAGATGCAGGGCGATTGGGACAAGAGACAGTTCGAGGAGTGGAGAGAGGGCGGGCATCATGAAGGCTGAAGTCGTCAATCTGGGATCCCGGTATGCGGCATGGGTGGATGACGTGGGTGAACTTTTGGCTGCCTTCGACGACGCCGAGGCCCTTGGACAGGCGGTGCCGAGCGTTGCCTACGACGCCCTGGCTCAGCGGGTTGGCCAGCTGAAGTACGTCTGTCTGGTGGGAAGCCTTTTGACGGTCGAGACGCGCAAGGCCTTTCCCTCCGTACCTCCCGGGCAAGAAACGGCGCGGAACGAGTACCTGGACGGATTGCTCGGCCGGATGAGGGACGCTCCGGTCCGCGACCAGGAGGACGAATCGGAAGGGGACCGGGGGCGCCCTGAGGGCGGAGGAGAGCCGGAGGAAGATTTTCCGTGGAATTCCAATGTCGACCCGGTCGAGGACCGGGGGGCATCGCGCGAGCCGCCTCATTACGGCGGACGACAGGGCCGGGTCCAGGTCGTCGTCGACTGTTACGGGATCTACCTGGAATCACTCAAGGAGTGGCTCCAGAGCGTAGTGCGGGGGGCCGGCAACCGGACGATCCGGCGGTGGCACGAACGGCTCCAGGCTGATCCGGAAGCGGACGGGCCGGCTGTGTTGCTGTGTCCCGAACGAATCGAAACGATTCACCGGCTGGTGGTGAGTCGGGCTCCGTTGCCGGTGCGCAAGCAGCTGTCGCTCGGCAGGTGCCCCACGCGGACGTTTTTGAAACTGACGCTCCTACACGAGGTGGGCCACCACGTCTATCCGGTGCATCGGGCCGGTGCGATTCGGTTTCTTTCGGAGGCCCTGGCCAACTGGTTCGCCTATAGCTTGCTGGATGCACGGGAGCGGGCCCTGTTGTACGAGAAGACGGCCGTTCAGCAGCTGGCGTACCGTATGTATAGCGGCTTGGTAGCAGTTTGCCACGCCCCAAGCTGGTTCGGCGTGCCGCCCTGGCCGCCGTTGGCCGTAGGAGTGGAAGCGGTAGCTCGGCTCGAAGAAGCGGCCTTCCAAGGGCGCTTGCCCGACCCGTCGGCAATGGCCCTGGATGGGGGCGACCTGTTGGAGTGGCTGCATTACTGGCGTCATTTCCCCGAGCTGTGGTTCCATCTGAGGCCTCGCCGTTGGCGTTACTGGCGCTTACACCCGAGCGAGATGATGGGCTGGATGCTTCTATGCGAGGCGGTGCCGCGGATCTCGCGGGAACCCTGGTTATTATCGGCTGTGTTTGAGAGGCGTATCCATGAACGAGGGGCCGCTTTGGTCCCCGGTCGGCTGTTGACAATGGCCACATGAGACTTATGGGCCGGATCCGATGATCGCTATAGTTTTTTCGGCGGCAGCAAGGGACGGGGGTCACCCCCCTACTTCAGGGGAGAATTGCTTCCTGTGGGCCGGACCGGTATCCTGTCGGCTACTCTTGCGCTTTCCCAAAGGCTCTTTGGGTCCTTACTTTCGGGGGAGGCCGCCGATGGGCAGAGATGCTGATTTCCGATCGTCACCGCGACCGGAAGAGCTGGACGAATGGGCCAGGATCGCCACCGATCCGTCCGCAACCGAAGAAGATCGCAACGCCGCCTGGTCCAATCTGCAACCGTTGATCGAGAGGTGGGCGCGGCATGTTGCCGGGAGGTTTCGTGGACCGGTACGGCGCCAGTTGCTCGACGACTCGCTGTCAACGATCTTTGAGCGGCTGTCGCAGTATCGGGTGGGAAGCCGGAAGCTGGCAGCCTGGTGCAAGAGGGTGCTGCTGAACTTCGGGGTTGATCTGTGGCGCAAAGCCGATCGGCAAGGGACCTTGGCGCTGGCCGGCCTGGCCTCCGAGCCCGTTGATCCGCGCCCCTCACCCGAAGCCGCAGCCCTCGGCGTCGATGAGCAGCGCGCACTGCGAGAAGATCGCCGCCGGGCCATGGATGATCTGGCCAACGCCCAGTGGACGAAGACGCAGGTCGACTACCGCGCTGTGTTGTGGGTCAAATTTCGCCTGGCGCAAGCCGCGGTGGTGGCCGAGGGGGTCACAGGTGATCAAGACGATCTCGCGGAGTTGTCCCAGTCGCAGTTCGTTGCCTGGTCCTTGCATTGGCGGGACGACGAAAACCAATGGCGCCTTCGCGATGACTGGCCGACGCTGGAACGCATCTGGCAGGCTCTGTCGGAAGACTTGGATCGCGAGCCCTTCTTCGTGACGGACGTTCAATTCTGCCGGATCCTGTCCAAGCTGTTGGGCTGCAGACTCAACAGCGCCACCTGGCAGCAGTGGGTCAAACGTGGAAAAGGGCAGGGCAAGGACATTTTGGGCTGCGAACGCTGGAACCGTTTGTTCGGCGACTTGCTACCCGATAGACGGCCGCCGGGTGGGGGACGCGGAGGAGGCAACGATGCACGCACAGACGAATGAAGCCGCAGGACAATTGGTCGTTCAGACAGTGCCGGATCCAGCCTGTCGAAATGGCATGCTTCGGGTCTTCGCCGACTGGGCGAAGGCATTGCAGCATGTCATCGATCACGTGCTGAGTGCGCCAGAGTGTTTCGGATGGGCGCTGGTGATTCCCAACTATCAGGCGTTTGTGGATCCGAATCAGGTACGGCGGCGACTCCGATACGCGCAGAAAGCTGAAAAGACAAAGGGGGAAAGCGCTCAGGGCCTATACGATGCGTATGCCGCAGCAATAATCGGTGATATCAAGGATGCCGTGTGTCTCGGCTGGCTGGCTTCGTCCGGGGCGGTCACGGTCACACTAGGCACGTGTGGGGTGTTGGTCTTGACGGTGCGCCGCAATGGGACCTGCCGGACAGTGCAGACCGCTTTCTTGCCCGGCCAAGGGTCAGCGGCGGCGGTTGTACGGAGCCGGCTGGAGCCCAGCGACGGGTTCGTCTTCCGTCGCGACGCGAGCAGGGACAGACCGAGAGCGCGTCGACATGTGGTGCAATCGGCGCGCGAACAGCGTGCTCGCCAACGGCGCCGGCCGGGGTGGGCCGATGAACACAGGCTGTACTACGACGTCTTCAAGCCCGCCGTACAGTTTATTCGGACGCGATATCACTCCTATTGTGACCCGTTTGGACAGGAACAGTACTGCGATTACGCGTTGCTCAAAGACGTGCTGCCTCGGCGAAGCCGCCTGAAGCTGGAACATTGGCAAGGGTACCGTCGGAAGTGCGGGCGCGGGGAGTACCGTCAATGACAGAGGAAAACCGCTACGTACGTCCCGAGCTGGCGGGCGGCAGCGGAGGGTTGATCGATCCGTTGCTGCTGGTGGACACCTGGCTGGATGAGCTTGAGGAGCTCCGGCAGACGGCGGCTCGACAGGAAGGCCGTCCGCCCGCCGATGACCTTTTCGATCTGTTGGCCGCTTGGGCCCGGCTGCAGCGAGTACGCCCCGAACTGATCGCTCGACTGGAAGGCCGGGACACCGTGGCCTGGGCCGAGGCCCGACTGGCGGATCTGTCGGCGGCACAATTGCGATCAGCTGCGGCAGTTTTCGATCCCGCCACATGGTTCAGAGAGGCCCGTCGATTTGAGCAGTCCTATGAAGAGTGGATCGAAGCGACCGACCAGGCCTATTGGGCACAGTGCATACTGGCGGACCTGGATGACGCGGAACTGGTCTTGTCCACGCTGGAGGACAGGGACCTTGCGGACGACGCTCGGGCGGACAAAGTGGCTGAATGCTGCGCCTGGGTGGTCGATCATGCAGACTTGTTCCTGGCCGCCGGAGCGTGGGTGCAGGCGGTCGGGGAGACGATCCGCCCTGATTTGCTCGACTTTCATCCGGGCTTGGCGATCACGGCTGAGAAATTCGTCGCGATTTTGGACGAGCTGGAAGCCAGCCAGCGGGAAATGACCTGTGCGGATGTGCGCCCGATGGACCGCCGGGTGCTCAGAGCCCTCAGGCGACAGGCATGCGAAGAGCTGAAAGCGGCAGCGGCGCCGCCTCCTGTGACAGCTTCTGTGGCGGAGCGGGCCGGTCGCCACTGGTGGCTACCGCCGGTGTGGCAGCCACCGGTGGCCGCCGCGGCAGAGCGGGCTCGCCCGGAGTTCATGGAACCGCTCCGCTGGCAATCGCCCGACGGTACGTTGGAAGCGCGACTCGTGCTGCCCTTGCGTCCTAAGCTGGGCGAAGCGGAACGGGCCCGGCTCACCTTCCATCGGTTGCCGGACGGTGGCCGGGCGACCCACTTGGCAGATACACCGGTCCGGTTGGCGGGGCTTGCCAGCACGATCAGCCGTGATGGCAGTGCCGAGTTCGAACTGGGACGCCTGCGGCAAGGGCAGGAGCAGCCTGTGCTGCAAGTCGGTCATGAAATGGAGACGTGGAAACTATTGACGCGACCGGAAGGGCGACCGTGATTCGACGCCTGGACCAACGGCGGTTGCAACGGCTTTGCCGTCAGCGGCGGACGGCTTACCACGTGAGCGATGTGGCTCTCCGGCTGGGCGGTTTGGCCCGCTGGTGGCTCAGGGATGACGTGCTTGCCTTGGCCGCGGCCGAAGAGCCGTGGCGGTCCGAGGAGACCGAATGGCTCACCTCTAAGCCGGACCTTCCCGATTCGCCGGGCTGTTGCTGGGTGCTTTTCGCATTGGAACACACCGAACAGTGGCCGCTGTTGCGCCCGGCGTTTCTCTTGCCCCTTTGCTGGAAATCCAACGTGGATCACAGCCCGCAGTTGCCACCGGCGCTGCGGCAGCTGGCCGACGAGGTTCTCACGGAGCTCTGTCCACCGGGACGCGGCGCAGACCCGCGTTGGGGCTTGCACCTGGCCGAGTGCGACGAGATCAATGAATGGGACCTCAGCGATCTGCAGTTCCGATGTGATTCCGGCAAAGCGCCTTTGGCGGCTGGGCTGATCTGCGCGATGGAGGGTGTGCGGCCGGACCACCGAGTGTGGGCCACCGGCACCTGGGGCGGGGGGCGCGATACGGCCACGGTGGGCAGGCTGGCGGAAAAGCTTCAACTGGCGCACCAGTGGGGGGTGCACGAGTTCTTTGTGCCGGCGGGCATGGTGCAAACGGCTCAAAAGTGGTGCAAAGACTGGGGCGCAGCAATCGTAATCGGCACATTGGACTTGGCCGTGACCGCGGGGGCCGAGGCCAATGCCGAAACGGTGCGAAAGGCCCTGAAAGATTACCTGAGCAGCTTGGATGTGGCCCCGCCTGTGGACGTGAAACATGGCGTATCCCCAGGAGTACGTGCCTGGTATATCAGACAAACTCAGCGCGACCGCGAGCGGGCCTTGTCGTTCTATTGGCAAAAGCTGCTGCCCGTTATCAGCCACCTGTGCCGCCGGCGGATCGAGGAGGCCGCCGGACGGCGCGGGCTCAGCCCCGGCCTTCGTTTCAGCCATCTGGTCACTATCGCCAGCGACAGCCCGGAAGTGGTCCCCTTGGTGGCAAAAGCGCTCGACGTCTCGCAGTGCCTGGTGCTCTACACGGCGGACAAGACCAAGATGATGGAGTCCGCGCGAACGGGGTTGGCAGGATCGCGCTGCTCTGTGCGGGTCCGTCAGTTTGATCAAGAAGCCAATCTGCGGGCCCAGTTCGACGAGGCGGTGTCCAAGTTTACCGAGGGCGTTCCGCCGGAGAACGTGGTATTCGACCTGACCCCGGGCAACAAACTGATGAGTTTGACGCTGGAACACCAAGTGGCCCGGCGCGGCAATTGGTTACATTACCTGCGCCACGAGATTGAGAGGCGCACGGTTTGCCCAGGCAGCGAGCGGCCCATCTTGTGGAGGGCCGGGGAGTCGTGGGACGAGGGGATTGTGACATGACAGGCGACTCGATCAGCAAGCGGTTGGAACGGGCGCTGAGCGGCCTGGTAGGAGCTATTGCCAAATGTTGTGTTCTAGAAA
>DQVB01000497.1 GCA_015661985.1 Planctomycetota bacterium
AGGGCAGACGCGTCAAGCGGATTTGTCGGACCCCGTCGCCCAGGGGGCCACATGGTCCTTTCCGTGGGGCATGTGGGCACAAGAAGGCTAAAGGTGAACGTCCGGGCGCTTGTGGCAACCTGGCCCTCGAGGGCCGGAGGGGCAAAGTGGAGCGGATCGAGAACGGCGAAAACCTGGTAGCCGGGATTGCCGCTCGACGCAGGCCGGACCAACCGATCATCGTGATCACAACCCACGGCACCCGCCGCCCGCAGCGGCGCCGGCTTCAGCTACCAACGGGCGATCCACGTGCCTGTCTGATACGCAACAAGGGCGCCCACGTAGGCCAAGGCGGTCATGTAGCCGAAGGTGAACAGGGGCCATCGCCAGCTGTTGGTTTCTCGGCGGATCACGGCCAGCGTGGCCACGCACTGGGCGCAAAGGGCGTAAAAGACCATCAGCGAAACGGCCACCGGTATGGTGAACAGAGGCCGCCCGGTGAATTCCCACCGAGCGGCGTGCAGTTGGGCGCTCAACCGAGTCAGGTCTTCGTCGCCCTCGGGATCGAGTTGTTGGCCCACGTTGAAAACGACCCCCAGCGTGGCGACGACCACTTCGCGCGCCGGAAAGGAAGCGATCACGGCGGAGCCGATCCGCCAGTCCCAACCCAATGGCTTGAACACCGGCTGGATGAACCGCGCTGCGCGCCCCAACAGGCTTTGGCGCTGGTAGGCCGCCGCAATCCGGGCCTCCATCTGCCCCAGCTCCGCCTCCAAGGCGGCCCGCTGCGCCGACCCCTCGGCGCTTTGGGCCAGTCGCTCTCGTAGGGCCTCTTCTCGGGCCCGGAACGGCGCCTCGATCGTTTCGGCGTTGTGCGGAAAGTACAACCCGGCCCAGACCAGAATGGACACGGCCAAGATGATCGTACCGGCGCAGCGCACAAACACCAGGCCACGCTCCACCATACGATAGACGATGTTCCGCAGAGAAGGCCACTGGTAAGTGGGCAGCTCCAGCACAAAGGGCGGCGTCCGACCCCGAAGCAAGGTGCGCTTGAACACCAGGGCGGCAATCACCGCCGCCGCGATCCCCAACGCGTAAAGGGCCGCCAGCGTCAAACCCTGGAGATTGACCAACCCTCCCAAGTAGCGCCGCGGTGGGATGAAGGCAGCAATCAGCAAGGCGTACACAGGCAGACGGGCCGAACAGGTCAAAAGCGGTATGACGAGGATCGTGGTCAGCCGATCGCGGTCGTCCTCGATTACCCGCGCCGCCATGATCCCCGGGATGGCACAGGCAAACGAACAGAGCATGGGTATGAACGACTTGCCGCTCAATCCCACACGCACCATGAACTTGTCCATCAAGTAGGCCGCACGGGCCATGTAGCCGCAATCCTCCAGCACGGCGATGAACCCGAAAAGGATCAGGATCTGGGGCAAGAAGACCAGCACGCCGCCCACGCCACCCAACACGCCGTGGATGAGCAGACTCTTCAACGCCCCGTCGGCCATCCGCCGGTCCACCAGCCCGCCCGTCCAGGCCACCGCCTGGTCAATAGCCGTCATCAACGGTTCGGCCCAACTGAACACCGCCTGAAAAACGACCAACATGACAAGCACGAAAGCCACGGTGCCCCACACCCGGTGCGTCAACACGCGATCGATTCGGTCCGAAAGCGACGGTCCGCTCGCCGCGGCTTTTGCCCATACGCCGTCCAAGAGGCGCCGCGCCCACCGGTAGCGAGCCTCCACCTCGATCGACGGCAGCCGCATGCCCTGTTCGGCCAAGCGGCGCCGCGCGGCCTGCACGGCCGCAGCCACCTCGCCCTGCTCGGCCCGCCCCTGGTCACCCTCGATGTCGAAAAGCATGCGGCGGGCCAAGAACCGCCGTACCCCGCGCCGCTCGCCGGCCGACCCCGATGCGCCGAGCAATGCCTCCAGCTGCGAAACCTCGTCCTCCAAGGGCGGCGGCAGCAGACCACACGGCTCCGGGGCTGGACGGCTCAACGCTCGCCCCAATGCCTCGCGCAAACGGTCCACCCCCACACCACGATTGGCTTGCGTCGCCACCACCGGGATCCCCAACCGCTGGCTCAAGCCCTCCACGTCGATCCGGACCCCAGACCGCTGGGCCACGTCGATCATGTTCACCGCCAGCACGACCGGCAGACCCAGCTCCAGCACCTGGCTGACCAAATAGAGGTGCCGCTGCAGGTTGCACGCGTCGACCACACAAATGATGGCGTCAACCGGCGCGGCCAATCCTTTGCGCCCCACCAATACGTCGACGGCCACTTGCTCATCCAGCGAACGGGGACGGAGGCTGTAAAGCCCCGGCAAATCGATCAATTCCACCTGCCGCGCCCCGCATTCGGTCACCCCCGTCTTCTTCTCCACCGTCACCCCGGGATAGTTGGCCACCCGCTGGCGAACACCAACCAGCATGTTGAACAGCGTCGACTTGCCACAGTTGGGATTCCCCACAATGGCCACCGACACCGTACTGGGCGACGAAACATCTGGCATGGCAGTTGGGCAACTTCGGCTCGGCCGTTGGTAGCAAGAAGGCACGCCGCCGCCGCAACCGGTCCTCGGTGGCTGCCCGAGCAGCCTGGCGGATGCCCAAAGTGAACCGATCTGTCCGGCAACGCCCCCTATGATAACGAGCCGTGAGGAAGTCGGTTACGCAAATGGTGACACAGGGTGGGCTTCCTGGCCAGCCGCCCGGACGACGAACACCGATCCCCTCCCATCGCTTGAACCGGTCGCTCTGGCACGGCTCCCCAAAGATGCCCCTGCTGAGAAGGCCAACCTTTCGGATGGCTTGCCCCCGGCCCGCCAAACTCAAGCCGTCTTCTTCAACTCGGGGGTCGGCCCCCCAGGGCGCTTGACCAGTACGCGCAACAGATCGTCCGCCCGCAGGCAGACCTTGCCCCCCTCCAAACGGATGATACAGGGGCTGCCGCCCCGGAAGACCTCGATCATCGCCCCACCCAAAAGGCCGAATTCCTGTAGCCGATGGACGTGGTCATCGGGCCCGATAATGCGGTCAATCAATGCCGATTCGCCGTCCCGCAGACAACTCAGGGGGATTGATCCCTCCACGGTTCCACACTCTCCACCAATAGGGGCCTGCAAGTATCCAAAATGAGAATCAGTCTCACTATCGAGTTATGAAATTCTAACTCCCCTCGCCCCGTCGATCAACCCCCTGGAAGCCAAAAAACGGGGCGTGGCTCAAATTGGACGGCACAACCACGAAAACTTCCGCGCCATGAATCGTGCCGTGGGGCCGCCAGAGGCGTCCCTTCACACGGGCGGGCTGTGGTCGTTGGCAGCTTCCGGGCCGGCGGTCCTCCTCGTCCCGCTTTACGGCCCCATTGTCTCACCCTGATTGCCCTGGCGATTTGCCCCGGCGATCGGGCGGGCCAAGCGAATCCGTATTGCGCACGGCAGAGTGCCGTCGAGGTCGCGTTGTGTCTTTTGGCCGATGATGGTGGGTCATCGGCCCGCACCAGTGGCGAGGTATTCGGGTTCATGTTCCTCAACGGCCCGGTGTGGCCACTGGCCCAGGCCTTGACCCACCCTACCGCTACTATCCAGAAGGGGGAAGCACGCCGCCAAGCACGGCAGGGTGCTGTCGAGGTCGCGTTCGGTGTTGGTGCGCCGGGGCAAGCCATGCCATCGGCGAAGCACGGTGTCGGCTTCGTTGGCGGAAGTGAGCGACCGAAGACGCACCAGACAAACTGGTGCGTGGTATTCCATGAGGGAGCCGAGGCGTGGGCCCGAGCTCGCGGCGCCGGGCGTGTGCTGGAGGTGCGCAGCCCGGGCACGGGCACCACCTCCCTCAACACGCCCCTTGTGGCCGTGGGCAACCGTCCGCACAACGGCCGCAACCCACCCAAATACCTCGATGCCGAGTTCAACTACCTCGAGGTGCTGGGCCGCGCCGGCCAGAGACTGCAAATCGAGCTGCAGATGGTCGCACTGGGCCGCATGTGGTTCGGCCCGAAACGGACTTTCACGATTGAGCCGGAGCCGTGAGTGCGAGCCAAATCGCCGGTGTGGGCGGGCGGAAGTGGCGCCCGGGCCCCCTCGTCACCGCTGGTGGTGATCGAAGATCCGATCGAATCGCTTACGCGTTTCGGTGGCGAAAGCTTCGCAATCGGCCTGGAGGGCCTCAGCGGTGGGGCTTCTCATCAGATGGGCCAGTTTGGCCAGTTCTTTGGGGTCGTCCGGCAGTTGGTCGCGGGGAGTGAGGCTGGTCAGACGCAGTCGGCTTTCCAGGGTGCGCAAGAAACGGTAGCTGGAGGAGAGGAACTGGAAGTCCTCTTCAGCCAGGTATCCGGCTTCGTGGAGGGCTCTCAAGGCCTGGAGGGTATTCGGGCAGCGGATCTCGGGAGCGTGGCGGCCGTACTTGAGCTGGAGCATCTGCACCAGGAATTCGATGTCCACGATACCGCCGGGCCCGCGTTTGAGGTTTCCACCGGCGACGGTCTGTTCCAGCCGCCCGCGCATCTGGCGGATCTGGCGGGCGTGGTCGCCGTGCCAGGGGTGGTCGAAGGCTGCCCGGGCGACCACTTCCCGGGCGGCCTGTGCGATCCGTGGCGGCCCTACCACGACGCGTGCCTTGCACAGGGCCTGGCGCTCCCACAACTGGCCATGCTCTTCCGCGAAGTAGCGGGCGAATTCGTCCAGGCTGGTGGCCAGCGCGCCGCTGCGCCCCGTGGGCCGAAGCCGCACGTCCACTTGGTAGAGGCGCCCGTAGGCGCTGAGGTGCGAGGTGGCTTTGATGATCCGCTGTCCCCATTCGCTGAAGAAGTGCTGGTTGGTCGTGCGTTCGCAGGTCCGACCGCCACGCGGATCGGCCGTATGCCCGTCCGCTTCGTAGAGGAAGATGATGTCCAGGTCGCTGTGGTAGTTCAATTCTTGGCCGCCCAGTTTACCCAGGGCCAGCACGGCCATCTGGGACGGCTGACCTGCCGCGGGGCCGCTTTCCGCCATGGGCACACCGAAGCGGCCGATCAGTTTTTCGTATTCCCTGGCAGCGATTTCGGCCAAGCAGGTTTCGGCGATATCGGACAGCGACCGCGTGATGGCCGTGATCTCCTCCTTGCCCAACAGATCGCGCGCCCCGACCCGCAGCAGGTGGTCGTTCTTGAAGCTGTGCAGGATGGGATCCAGGTCTTCTGCGGCCCGGCACAGTTCGGCCAGCGACTTCTCCATGGCCTCGCGTGCCGGGAGTTTGTCCAGCATGAGGCTATCCATCAGCCCGTCGAGCATCCCAGGGTTGGTGATGAGGATTTCGGCCAGGAATGGGCTGTAGGCGCACAGTTCCACGCAGAGCCTCAGCGAGGGCGGATGGAAGCTGAACAGTTCCCAGAGCACGCCCTTGCCGCCCAGCGAGCCACTGACCTTGTCCAGCTGCACGAGCGTGGCATCCGGGTCGGGAGTCTCTGCGATGGCCCGCAGCAGTTGAGGGGCGATGGAAGCCAGGAACAGGCGGCAGCGGCGTGTGGAGAGGAAGCGGATGCGTTCTTCGGCCAGCGACATCAGGTTATGATAGGCCTGCTTCGGGTCGCGGAACGCGTATCGGCGCAAGACGTCGACGATGCGATCTTCCGGGGGATCGGGATCGAGTACCAGGTCCACTTCGGCGGCCGTTTGCACGTCATCGGCAAAAGCGTCCTGGAGCAGGTGATCGAGGATCCGCCGGTTTTCCCGGGTCCGGCTGCGGTAGTCTTCCAGGTAGGCCTCCAGGGCAGACTGGCTGGGAGAGTCGGTATAGCCCATGCGCAGCGCCAGTTTCCGCAGCTCTTCGCGATCTTCCGGCTGGGTGTGTGTTTGCAGGTCGAACATGATCTGCAGGCGGTGTTCGATCTTACGCAAGAAGCTGTAGTTGGCCTCCAGCAGGGACCGTTCCAGGTTGGTCAGACAGCCGACCTTTTCCAGCCGCGCGATGGCCTCCAGGGTATTGCCCGTGCGCACTTCAGGCTGATCGCCGCCGTTAACGAGCTGCAGAAACTGGATGACGAATTCCACGTCCCGGATGCCGCCCAGTCCCGTTTTCACGTTGCGGGCGTCGGTCCCTTGCCGCTCCACACGATGGTCGATCCGCCGCTTCAGGGCTTTGATCCCGCTGATGTCCGCCTGGCTGAGGTAGCGCCGGTAGATCCAGGGCTGGAGTTGTTCCAGGAACGTGTATCCCAGGTCCAGGTCGCCAGCCACAGGTCGGGCCTTGATGAAGGCCTGCCGTTCCCATGTCCTGCCCCGCGAGTCGTAGTACTCCAGGGCGCTGGCCACCGTGCGGGCGATCGGCCCCTGGCGGCCTTCCGGGCGCAGCCGCAGGTCAACGCGGTAGGCCGAACCCAATTCGGTCGGCTCGGTCAACAGGCGGACATATTCGCGGGCCAGACGATCGAAGAACTCCGCGTTGCTCCAGGAGCGGCGGCCGTCTGTGGTTCCGTCGTGGTCGTAGAGGAACAGCAGATCGACGTCACTGGAATAGTTCAACTCCACGCCGCCCAGTTTGCCCATGGCGACGACCACAAACCGGGCAGGCTGACCGTGGGGCCCTCGCGGCACGCCTCGTTTCTCCACCAGCTTGCGCCAAGCCGCCTGGAGGGCCGCCTCCAGCACGGCGTCGGCCACGTAGCTGATCTGTGCCGTGACCGTGCGCACGCTCTGCTGGCGTACGATATCCCCGTAAGCGATCCGCAGGATCTCGCGCCGCTTGAATTGGCGCAGGGTCCGCATCACGCCTTCGTCGTAGGCAAGCGCGGCCACCTCGGCGCACAGTTCGTCCACCAGGTACTGCCGTGCCACCGGCTGTCCAGCCGTCATCCGCAACAGGTCATAGCTGCCTGGATCGGCGATCAACAAGTCGCTCAGATGCTGGCTGGTCGAACAAATCTGGATCAACGTGGGCAACGCCTCCGGGTCCCGCTGGAACAGGGTGCCCACGGCCAGGGGGTTGCGCGAGGCGGCGACGAAATGGTCCAGGTTGTTCAGGGCCATGTCCGCATCGGGGCAGCGCGGCAGGTGTCTGGTCAGCTGGTCGGCCATCACGGCCAGAAGGTCCAGCGTGATGCCGCTGGTGGCAATCCGCACCAGGTTGCCGTGGGCCCGCCGCCGGTCCGTCACCGCCAAACGCGCAAGCCACGGCTCGGCAGCGTGGAAATCGTCCAGGTAGCGGCGAACTAGCTCGATCTCCATCAGCGCAACGGCAACCGGCGCCCGTCGGACAGTCCTCAAGCAGCAAGAAACACCCTCTGCCCCTCAGTATGCGAAAACGGAGCTGGAGATTCCAGAGCCATCGAAAACCCGCGGCCTCAGCACTCCACACCCACCACGGAGACCACCCGGCCGAAAAGCGTCACCGCCGTGGTGTCGTAGATCCGCACCGGCACGATCGAGCCGGCCAGGCCCCGGGGGCTGTCGAAGACCACGATCCGGTCGCACACGGTGCGCCCCGTGAGCTGCACCACCGGGCCGTCCTGCTTCCGCCCCGTCTTGCTCGGCCCTTCGACCAGGACTTCCACCGTGCGGCCGCGGAAGGCCAGGTTCTCTTGCTCGCTGATCGCGTTCTGCACAGCCAACAGCTCGTTGTTCCGCCGCCGCTTCACCTCGTCCGGCACGTCGTCGGCGTATCGCTCGGCCGCCTTGGTGCCGGTCCGCGGGCTGTACTTGAAGATGAAACTGTTCTTGAACCGCGACTCCTCGACCAGCCGCACCGTCTCCCGGAAATCCTCTTCCGTCTCGCCGGGAAAACCGACGATGAAGTCACTGGTCACAGCCGCCTCGGGCACCGTCTGGCGGACGCGCGCCAGCATCTCGCGATAGGCCTCCACCGTGTAGCCCCGCTGCATCCGCCGCAGAATCCGGTTCGAACCGCTCTGGGCAGGCACGTGCAGGTAGGGCGTAACCTTGGGCAGATCGCGGACCGCCTGCAGCAGTTCGTCCGTCATGAAGCTGGGGAAGTTGGTGACGAACCTGATCCGGCGAATGCCTTCCGTGTCATGGATCCGGTAGAGCAGGTCCGCCAGCCGCACGGTGCGTCCGCCCGAGGTGGCGCCGTAGTGGTTCACCGTCTGACCCAGCAGGGTCACCTCCAGACACCCCTGGTCGGCCAACTGCCGCACTTCCGCTTCGATCTCCTCCGGTGGCCGGCTCTGCTCCGGCCCCCGCACACTGGGCACGATGCAAAAACTACAGAACTTGTCGCACCCGAACATGATCCGCACCATGGCTTGGTGCGGCCGAGCCCGTACGCCGGGCTTGCGGACCGGATCATACCGGCGGAAGCTCCCCTGTACCTCGCTCCGCCGCCCGTCCCTTCGCCCCAGGCTGACCTCCAACTGCGGCCCCATGCCCGAAGCGACCCGCTCCAATAATTCGGGCAGGCGGCCCAGCTGCCCCGGACCCACCACCAAATCCACGTGGGGCGCCCGACGAAAGATCTCCTCCCGATCCTTTTGGGCCATGCACCCCAAGACCCCAATGATCTTGCCGGGATGCGTCCGTTTGATGTGCTTCAGCCGGCCCAAGGCGCTGTAGATTTTGTCCTCGGCGTGCTGCCGCACGCTGCACGTGTTGAACAGAATGGTATCCGCCTGACGCGGTGACGCGACCAGCTGATAGCCCGCCGCCGACAGCTGGCCGGCCACCAGTTCGCTGTCCAACACGTTCATTTGGCAGCCAACCGTCTCGATATACAGTTTCCTGTTCATCGATCGGTCCAACAGCTCGCCTCCTCGATCAGTTCAGACGCCACGCCCCGGCGACGCCGATCGCCTCGGCGCCGGCCATCGACCCCGACCGCGGGGCGTCCGCCCCCC
>DQVB01000704.1 GCA_015661985.1 Planctomycetota bacterium
ACCGACGAGCCTGCGCGTTTTAATGACTTTGCCTTTGTCTATCTCAGCGGCCCTGTTACAAAATTCGTGGAGAAACTGGATCTTCCATCCGGTGTAGGGTCAGCTTCCACCGGATGGCGAAAGAGCAGTCATCTCCCGGAACCGGCAGCCGTTTCCATCTGGCTTCTCACCGGAGGCCTTGGCGCTGCCTCCATGTGGTTCAGGAGGAGGCGCCGTTGCTCGCGCCCGTGATGCCTGTGGGTGGTCGTCAGGGGGTGAGACGACCCATGCCAGTGAGCCGTGCACGTGGCAAAGCTGAAGACGTGGGGGGTGGTGCGGAGGATCACATTGAGCGGTAGGCCGGGTCAAGCCCCGCGCCAATGGCCACGCCGGGCCGTTGAGGAACATGAACCCGAATACGTCGCCACTGGTGCGGGCCGATGACCCACCATCATCGGCCAAGAGACGCAGCGCGACCTCGACAGCACCCTACCGCGCGCAATACGGACTCGCCTGTATTGCCCACCGCAGGTAGGGTACTGTCAAGCAAGCCCTTTGTGTGGTGTGTCTTCGGTCGCTCACTTCCACCAACGAAGCCAACACCGTGTCCTTCGCCGATGGCCTGGCTTGCGCCGACGTACCAGGAGCGAACGCGACATCGAGAGCACCCTACCGTGCTGGGAGCTTCGTCAAGCGACACCCTGGATGAAAAGGGGCGCCGGCTAACGGCCGGCGTGGTAGTTGGCAATGGCTTCGGATGTGCGCAGATAGCGATTGTAAATGCGTAGTCGGCTCAACTTGCCGTGTAGTGATGACGCGACCTGTAGGCGGCCGGGGCCGGTGATGTCACCCAACAGCGGTGTGAACCGTCCCCAGCCGTAGCGACGGTGTTTGCCTCCGTCGCAAAGCTGGCCGTCGATCACGTAGCTGATGATGTCCGGGCCGCCGTCGACGATGATCGTCACGTGGTGCCATCTGCCGGGCTGGAGCAATCCGGGGTCGGAGGACCAGAAGCCGCGGTGCCGACCGTCGCTGAGTTCGATGCGGACGGAGCGGCCATCGGCGGTCCGGACACAGAACCCTTTGCCATGCGCGCCGCGCGCGTCCAGCAGCACCTGGCCGGGGGTCAGGTCATCGAACTGGACCCAGAAATCGAGGGAGAAGCCGCCGTCCCTGGCCAGGTTGGGCAGGGCGGGCATCGGGGCTTCGCGCGCAGCGATCTGTTCGGGGCCCAAGTCCACCACCAATCCCCTTGTCGTCACCTTCTTGACCCGGCCCTGGTTCCAGAGCCCTTCGAGCCATGTGGGGTCGATCTCATGCACGCGGGCCACCGTCTTCTGCGTTTCGGTGATCCAGTAGCGCCCGTCCTGTTCGACGAGGTCCGGGTAGCTCATTCCCCCGCCTGGCCCCGGCTCGCCCGTCTTCGGGTCGAAGATGCAATTGGCGGGGTGCGTGTCGTAGAGCACGATCTCCGGCTGTGACCAGTAGATGTAGCCGTCGCGCTCGATCCCGCCACTCAGCCATGCCGGGTTCCGGCCGCGGTACGGGTTCTTGTGCGCGCCGTGATTGTGGAACCAGAACAAGTACTTGCCGTTCCTGCAGCGCCAGATACGCGGACAGGCGCGGGAGTTCTTGAAGCGCCGACCGCCGGGCGTGTACGTCGCATACTCCGGCAGGGTCCAGGTATGGCCGCCGTCGCGGCTATAGGCATGACACGGATGATCGCCGGCCGTGCGGTACATGCAATAGATCGATCCGTCGCTCAAGGCCACGATGTTCTGCTCCGCTTGCACGTCGCCGTATTCGGGGTTCTTCAGGCCCACGTCACCGTCCGGCAGCAGTTGAAACCGGACTTTACTGACGTCCCGCTCGGTGAGGATGTTGTCGGAGCGGTAGAACCAACCTTCCGAGCGCTCGATGACGTATTTGCCGCACTTCGTGAATGCGAACATCATCGTGTTGTCGAAGGTGATGGGTTTGCCGATCCCCCAAAACATCTGCACTTTGCCTCCGAAGCTGTTCGTTCGGTCGACGGCGGTCATCCGCATGGGCAAGCGGTAACGCTCCTTCGACCACGTGCGTCCGTTGTCATCCGAGTACTTGTAGACGAACCAGCCGACACAGTCGCTGCGCCCCGGACACTTGAAGTTGTCCCCGTTGTAGGTGTAGAAGACATAGACGCGACCGAAATGGGTCACGACGGGGAGCGAATAGACCGACGGCGGCCCCTCGGTCGGTTCCAGGGCGACCGGTTTCGACCACGTGCGTCCCTGGTCCGTGCTGATCGTGGCGACCACGTGCGAATGGGCTGCCCCCTCGTGTTCCACCGCGGTGGTGAGCAAACACAGCCAGTTGCCATCTCGGGTGATCACGACGTACGGCTGGTCGCAATAACCTTCGTCGGGAATACGGTAGCCCGCCGCAATGTGGCGGGGATCGCGCGCCGGAGCCGATCGGACATCGGGGCAGAGTTTCTGAACTTCTACGTCCCCCAGAGAGCGGTCGAAGAGCTGCACGTCGTCGATTGCTCCCTGGAAATAGCGACGTGATGCCTTTCCGTCGAACTCGCGGCCGACGACAAGGGCGGTTATGTCGATGCGTGGAAGCTCGTGACCGAAATCGGCGAAATCGGTTTCACGACCATTGATGAGAAGCCGAATCATACGCCGTTGCCGGTTCGCCACAACGGCCACGTGATACCACTCGCCTTCCTCCAACACAGGACTTTCCAGCCAGCCTCGTTTCGCGCCGCCCAGGTGGAGAATGGCGGTCAGTTTGTGATTGCGTATACCGATATGGAAAACCCCGTCTTTCCAAATATCACTCGTCACCAGTCCTTGCCAGTCGTCTGTCTTGCCCATGTTGTCGGCTTTCATCCAGAAGGCGATCGTCGTTTCATCCAACTGGCCCATGTCCCCCAGGACGACGTAGTCGTCCTTCCCGTCAAACCGCAGCGCACGCCCCCGGACGCCCTCTGTCAGGCGGGCTCCATGGACGATAGCCGCTGGTACCGGCGCTTTCCTGCTGGCCGTCCTCTGTTCCTCGACTCGGTCAAACGTCCAGTGAGCGATGGGGCCGTCGTCTGCCGCGGCCAGGGGAGTTGCCGGGCCCAATCTTCCGACGAGGAAAACGGCCATCCACAGGGTTACAACACGCATCGCGTCATCTCCTCATTTGAAGGCTCACGGCACGGGCGACGTCCGTGTGTTCACCTCTTTGTCCCCGCCCGGGGCCGCACGCACCGTTTCGAACAGGGCTTCCAGGCGTACGGCGATGCGGGCCGAGTCGGGGAGTAATCCGTTTCGATCCGCAGGTAGGGCAGACCCGGCTCGCCTTCAACCAGCTGCCGCATGCGGTGGGATTCCACATCGCAGGTCAGGCAGGCCGGCCGGATCAATTCGGTCACGCACTCGGGCTGATACGCTTCCATCAACGCCTCCAACATCTCCAGCCGCCGGTCGTTGCGGGTCATCACCGAACAGGGCAGGTGAAAGTATTTTTCGGCCAACGCGTCGAGCGGATCGGGCGCCGTGGTATCGACGTCTTCCAGGGTCGGCTTCAGCCCCGTGCAGTTCTCCATCCACACGATCAGGCCACCATGTCCCTCGATCGGATCGACCACGCCTTCCGCCCCGTGGACCACGGGCACGCCGGTCATCAGGACGCGGACGCGTAAAGCCATCTCGGGCGGCTCGCCGGCGGAGAACACCGCCAGGACCGGCTCGTACTGTTCCAAGTCCGCGGGGATTCCCGAGATGCTGCTCTTCAACTCCAATAGCTGGCGGCCGGCCAGCGGCGGGGGTGGCGCCGCAAGAGCTGGGCCAGCTCGGGCCGACGCGTCTTCAAGCCCCGTGTCGGAAGCGCCCGCCTGTATGAAGGCGATCCGGTTATCCAGTCCTTCCGCTGCGGTACGTTGCCGGCCCCACTGGATCACCTTCTCCGTCGCATCGCCCACCATCCGCGCCACGAGGCGAAAGCGGGCCAGAAACCGCATTCCCGCGCCGATAGAGCAACACAAATCAACACCGAACAAGGCTCTATCGTACCCGGCCGTCAACGGGCGTCAACTTGCGCAGCTGCGCGACTGCCGAGGGCCGTGGTTCGGTGTGCTGAGTCAAACGGTGGCCTTGCGCAGATTCGGGGCGGCCCGGGCCAACAGTGGGCGGACAGCGGCCATCGCCTCCGGCGGGCAGGTGGACTGATCTTCGGCCAACTGGGCCGCCACGCAGCCCAGCTCACGATAGAGGCGACCGAGCTGTTCGTTCCATTGCCCCAGGGCTTCCAGGTGTTCGACGATGACCAAAAGGTCGCCGCGGGCCACCGGCCCGGTCAGGGCGCCGGCCGGCCCCAGTCGGAAAACATTGTCCACCGTGCCCCGCACGATCGGCTCGATCAACTTCGTCGCCGTCTGGCGATCCACGCCCGCCCGGTCAAAGCATCGCAGGGCGACTTCCACCAGCGCGACCAGGTAATTGCAGGCGAAAACAGTCCCCGCATGGTAGATCGTTTTCTGCTCCGGCCGGATGGGAAACAGCACAGCGCCGAGCGGCCGAAACAACTCCTCAAGCGACGGGTATGCCCGCTGGTCGCCTTCCACAGCGCAGTACGAGCCGGGGAAGGTTTCCACGGCCGACCGCGGGTCGGCGAAGCTGTGGATCGGATGCACACTGCCCACCGCTGCCCCCACGCGGGCCGCCGGCTGAAGCACGGCCGAGGACAAGGCGCCGCTGAGATGAAAAACCACTGTGTCAGCGCCGATCAGACCCGTTTGGGCCACAGCCCGGCAGCACGGGCCGATAGCCCCGTCCCCGGTGGCGATCATCACAAGGTCGGCCGGCTCAAGCTCGGAGATGTCCTGCACCGCCCGCCCGGCGCCGATAAAGGCTACAGCCCGCTCGGCGCTCCGGAGAGACCGGGTCAACACGCTCCGCAGCTGGGCAATCCCTCGAGAAACCCAGAGCCGACAGAGCGT
>DQVB01000127.1 GCA_015661985.1 Planctomycetota bacterium
CCTGCAACCTGGCCCGTCACGTCGTACGCAAAATCGAGCGTCCCCTCGGTGGAGATCTCCTGGACCAGCTGGCCGGCCGCGTCCCAGGTGAACGCGTAATCGGCCAGCGTCTGGCCGCCGGCCGTGTGCGAGATCGCGTCCCCCTTTCCCCCAGGCAAAAAGAAAAACTAGATCTGACCCCGGATGCCCCGGAAAAAAGAAAAACTAGATCTGACCCCGGATGCCCGAGAAACCGATGAGGCGTCTCGTGCTACAGGTTGAGGTTGTTCCTGCATATCTGTTCACGCCCTGGAAGGTCCGTCCTGAGGCGCGAAGCAGGACGTGTGCCGTGCGGCCAGGGCCCTATCGCAGTCCGCCACCTTGCTCAGTAGCCCACCCACAAGGCATTGGACGATCCTTTGGTACCCCAACTGAGACAAGGCCGACAGGGCAGCGCCAAGGTCGCCGCTACGAGCCGTGATCGGACACGCTCCGGGCCGTCGTTGCTTTCTTCCAGTATTTCTGTGCCTCCGCGTGGTCCAGGAGGTACTCTGTACGCATACTCTGCTGGTAGTCCTGGTTGCCGCCGTATTGCTCCGGGAGTCGGCAAATGACGTGGTCCACGAACTCGTAGGCGAAAACCCCCAGCCTCCTGTTGTGCCAGCACCAATTGTATAGGCGCATTGCGATCCAATGCCGCTCGATCTCGGGCCGGTCATCGAGCCATGCGACTAGTCGCGCTGCGGCCGCGCGCCTCTGCCGCATCTCGTGCACTTTGTACACCGCCTGTGTCAGCTGGGTGACGCGGACCAGGTCTTGCAAACTCCCTGGGCTGAGAGTCCTTTGGAGAGCCGCCAGGTTCTCGGCTGTACTGGTGTCGAGTGGAAAGGTACTCAGGCCAAAAAGCCCCAGCGTGGGCTGGTCCCAGTCCCAGTCGCGCGGCGGCTTCCGTTGGCGCCCCCCGCCGTACAGCTTGCGCAGAGCAGCGATCTCGTGCTCGGCACGACCGGCGATTCGGATTTCCGGTCCGAACACCTCGCGGTAGATTCGTTTGCCCAGGCGCAGGTACGCCCGCAGCTCGTATGAGTCCCGCCGCCACTTTTCAGGGTCCCAGAAGCGACAACCGATCCGGTCGAATCTCGGCACAGGTAACAAGTCGTACAGTATCACAAGGGTTTTGCCCGGCGCGAGAATTGTGTTGGGGACACCTCCACAGGCCATCCCGTCCACGAGGAAGTCGAAACGTGTCCGCTCCTTGGGGTCGATCAGCTCGAAACGACAGAAGCCCAACTCTCGCGGAAACCGCGACGGAACGACTATCGCCTTCCTTCCGGTGTTTTCCATCGAAATCCGCACGAAAACCACGTCGCAGAGCTGAAGTTCTCGAGGAGAACACTCCACCCGTACCGCCAGGGAATCGTACTCGGCGGCGGCCGCACCCACCGATGCCGCGACCAGTAACAAATGTCCAAGCATGGCTATGTCGGATTGCCCGGGTAGTCCTTTGCGTTGATCAGCCGGGTCTGTCGGGGGGTCAAACGGTTCTGCTGTACCGAGCCGGTGAGAAGGTTCGGTTCGACGACCATGACGCCCTCGTCCGCTCCGGGGGCGCCGTGGGGCCCAAGGAAGCGATGCAACGCCTCGTGAAGAACGATACGACCCTCGATCGTCTCTCTCGCCACAGCTGCAGGGCAGTTCGCCGCAACATCTCGAACCGTCTCGAAAAAGATGGCGTTCGATTCGTCCGTCATCATTCCGTAGGCATACCCGATCATGAACACGGATCCATTGGGATCGTAGTCACGGATCTCCTCCTCATAAGCTCCAACAGTGTGGATGACCCAGAAATAACGTTCGCTGGCCACATCACGCACCGCCCCAAGAAAGTTGGCTGCGCGGAGACTTGCAAGGTTGTGTCTGAACTCCAGCGTACCGGTACCGTCGCCAGGCATCGCGTCTTGGTTGTTGTGTTCAGCCGGCAGGGCCTTGACCTCGATCAGACCCCACTGCAATTCGTTTTGAGCCAGGGCGATCAGCGGGATTGGGGGGTCGAGGTAAACGTCGTCGTTGCCCACCCCCGCACCATCGAAGGGGCCACCCCCTCGAGGCTCCGGGGCGGGATCCGGCGCCACCATGTCGTCCAGTTCCATCCACAACGTCCGCCATACAGTGAGCCAGTTGTCCGAACGGTGGGGCGGCACGATCAGTTCTTCTCGGCCCTGGTCCGTCACCCACAGGTTCTTGCCCTCGTCGTCATGGAAGTGGTACCGGTCCAAGACCTGGCGGCTGTGGTGCGCTGCCAGCACGAAATTGTTCCCCGGCTGCGGCTCGGTGATCCTCAGAACCACTGACTGCTCCCACTGGCCGGAAGCAAACTCCAACTCGGCCCGCGTCGGGGAAATTCCCACACCGCCAAAATTGTCATCCGGCCGGTGCATGCCCGGCTCGTTGTCGTTGGGGTCGCCGTCCTCGGGCGTATCCGCTTGGCCTCCATCCACGTAATAATCCGGGTCGAACACTTGGAAGTGAACCGTGTCGCTAAACCCCACAGGCATGCGAGGGTCGATCGTAACCCTTACCGCCACTCGATCGTAAACGGTCCCGCCTGGCTCGGTACGCTCGGGGAAGATCCGGTAACCTCCCAAGTACCAATCCTCACTCAAGGTGCTGTGGCCGTCAAGAGGATCCGGGTCGGCCCACTCCACCGCTTGGATTGCGATCAGCGGCTTATGTCCTGGCTGTCGCATGCGTACGGACAGACCTGGAAAGTCGATTTCCGGAGTAATGGCCCAGTCACCCGGATCGGGCCCCCCCACCGCGGGGGCATCTGGCGTCCCGCCGGGGTCAGTGGGGAAGTCGGAATACTGGTCCGTCTGGTCGCGCCACACCCAAGGCGCCGCCAACCAGCGAACGGCTTGAATCTGCGGCCCTGCTTCCGCCGGCTCGTACTCGGCGGTCCACCGATGCTCGTCCGATGCCCATAACACCTCACCAGCGGGCGAATCAGCCCAAGTTCCACCCCAAGCGCGCTCTTCCACTCTGAAGCCCGTAACCTCGACTACGTAAACAGAGAACGTGCTCTCGGCGAACTCCCCCGGCCGGTCGGTGGCGCGTACGGTGAGCAGGGAACTGCCGGGGGACTGCGAGAAGTAAAGCGTGAGAATCCCTGTGCCGGAATCAATACTCGTTGTGACCACCGACGGATTCGTGTTGCCCACCACAGAACAGGTCAGCTGCTGATGCGTATCGTCCGGGTCATGGAAATGGTCCCACAGCGAAACCTCCTCGGTGGCCGGATCGTCCACCCAGTGGAAGACATCGCCAATGGGATACGCCTCCGGCGGCTCGTTGATCACCTCGATCCACACGGTGGCTTCGTCGGTGTGTTCGCCGTCGGTGATCGTGTACGTGAAGCTGTCCGGGCCATCGTAGTCGGCCCGGCCCTGGTAGGTGAAGGAGCCGTCCGAGTTCACCCCGAACGGGCCGTTGGTCCCGTCGTGATGGGCGGGATCCGTGTAAGCGATCACCCACGGTTTGACGCCCTCCGGATCGGTGTCGTTCCACCGTACACCGTCGGGCGCCTCCTCCAGCACGGTGCCGTGCACCACATCATAGTAATCGTCCACGGCGTCCGGCGGCTCGTTGGGCTCCTCGTCCCCCTCGGCGGTGGGCACCGGCGCCGTACCCCGGAAAGCCGCAGCGGCGCGGCCGTCCGGTGCCAAGCGGTTCGGAGATTCAGCGGGACGCACCGTCGGCCCTGGGTGCAAGCTGTCAAACCGGCCGTTCTCAAATAGTGTGGCAGAAACCACCGAAGCGGCAATCTGGCCAGCCCGCACAGACGTCGGCTCCCCGGCGGCCAACGCCTCGGCCAACTGGTCCACCACGGGCAGATTGCTCAGCATGCGGGCATCAAGCCGCGCAAAATCCTCGCCGAACAGCCGATCCACGGCATGTTGGATCCGCTGGAGAGCCATCTGATGGTGCCTCTGTTCGGCCTGCTCGCACCGGGCCATCGCCGGCCCGTCGGAGGTGGCCAAAACAGTCGGGCCAGCTTCGAGCGTGCCCGCCGATGGCGCCCTATGCCGCGCGCCGGCCGACCGGATCAAGCGGAACCGGCGCGCCGGCCCGTTGGATACATCGATCACCAACCATATATTCTCACCCACTTGAATGACCGTGTCATGTCCAGCGGCGTATTCTGCGATGGGCGAAAACGGGGATGACGATCCGCCCGGCCCACGATGATTTCTAGGCACTGCTGCCCAAGCTGGCGAGCCGGGATGCCGAGACCACAACCTCTTGGGGGCTTCCGCCAACGCGGCCCAAGTGGCTCGTCCTGCTGCCGTGGAGTTCTCCACTTGGCTTAATCGCCAGCGGCCAAGA
>DQVB01000459.1 GCA_015661985.1 Planctomycetota bacterium
GACGATGACGGCCGTGTCGCGCAGTTGCTCATCGCGTCGCATCTGTTCGACCAGCGCGAATCCATCTTCGTCAGGCATGTGCAGGTCGGTCAGGACCAGTCGATAGGGTCGGCCGGCCTGCGCGGACCGGCGCAACTCGCCTACCGCCTCTGGCACCGCCGACGCCTCGTTCGGCTTCATGGACCAGCGGCTGACCATTTCGCTGAGGATCCGCCGGTTCGTCATATTATCATCCACCACCAGGACGCGAAGGCCGCTCAAAGCGGGCGGAATGGTGGGGGGCGTTCGCTCTTCGGTGCCCCCGTGGACGGGGACGCCCAACCGAGCGGTAAAGTAGAACGTGGTGCCACAGCCCGGCTCGCTCTCCAGCCAGATCCGGCCGCCCATGGCCGCCACCAGGCGCTGGCAGATGGCCAGGCCCAGGCCGCTGCCGCCGTAGCGGCGCGTGCGCGAACCGTCGACCTGCTCAAAAGCATCGAAGATCGTTGCCTGTTTCTCCCGTGGAATCCCGATGCCTGTGTCGCACACGGAGAACCGCAGGGTCACATCGTGGTCGGTCCGCTCCGCCACAGCGACATCCAGCACCACCTCGCCCTGCTCCGTAAACTTGATCGCATTGCCCACCAAGTTCACGATGACTTGGCGCAGGCGATCCGGGTCGCCCACCAGCCGTTTCGGGACTTCCGGGGCGAAACGGCACGCCAGTTCCAGGCGTTGGGCATGGGCCCGGATGCCCAGCGTTTTGAGCGTATCGCCAAACGTTTCCCGCGGATCGAAGGTGACGGAGCGCAGCTCGAGTTTGCCCGCTTCGATCCGCGAAAAATCGAGGATGTCCTCGATCACCGTCATGAGCGACTCGGCCGAATCGCGCACCAGATTCAAATACTCGCGCTGGGTCGCACTGAGCCGGGTATCCAGGAGCAGTTCGGTGAGCCCGATCACCGCGTTCATGGGAGTGCGAATCTCGTGGCTCATGCGTGCCAGGAATTCGCTCTTGGCGCGATTGGCCGCCTCGGCCGATTCTTTCGCCGCGCGCAGTTCCTCGGCGGCCCGTTTCTGGTCCGTCACGTCCCGTACCGTCGCCTGCAAATACGGTTTGCCCTCCAGCTCCATGCGGGTCAACAACACCGTGGCAAAGAACTCGCTGCCATCGATCCGCTTGTGCTTCCACTCGAAGAAGTGCGAGCCCCGCTGCATGGCCAGGGCCATCATCTCCTGAGCCTTCTCGGCGGAGCGCCGCCCATCAGGCTGGAATTCCGGCGAAAGATCGGCGGGCGTGCAAGCCGTGAACTCGGCCTCGTCGCGGCAACCGAACAAGGCGATGGTCGCCGGGTTGCCGCTCAAGAAACCCTCGTGCGGCGTCAGCACCATGATGGCATCGCGCGACGAGTCATAAAGCGTCCGGTAGCGCATTTCGCTGGTGCGCAGCGCTCGCTCCGTCCGGCGCAGCTCGGTGATATCGGTAATCACGTCGGCCAGAAACCGGGGATGACCCTGCACATCCCGGATCAGGAAGAGATTCTCCAAGGTCACGATTTGGCGCCCGTCGGACGAGATCAGTCCCAGCTCGCCCTTCCAGTGCTCGCCGGCCAGTACGCGGGGAATGATCTCGCGGCGCAGTCTTTCGCGCAACGGCTCGGGGTAATAGTGCGGAAAACGTGTCCCCACCAGCGCTTCGGAGGTACGCCCCAGCATCCCGCACAACGTCCGGTTCACATAGACGATTCGGCCGTCCAGGTTCGCCATACCGAACCCGACGCCCGACTCCTCGACAAACCGCTTGAACACAGCAAGCTGCTCGCCGAGTGTGGTTCCCGTCGCGCCGCCGGAGGTAAATTCTTCTCTGGCGGATTCCGTGTCTCGCTCCTCGCTCATCAGCCACACCCGTCCTGAAAACCAACTTCCGCAGCCGCAGGTATTCTATCGGGGGCCGCCGGCTCAGGCCACCTGCACCGGAGGTGCACTTGATGATCGCTCTGTTTGCGCGTTGCCCCGCAGCGCATGCGCTGGGCCGGCCGACGGGGAAAGCATCGCGGTCCGGCCACGCGAGCTGCGGCCAGCTGTCGGCCGGGACCTGGCACGGGCGGTACGCAGAACCATCGGCGATCCGGATCTGGGCGGTCGACGTCTATTGCCTTCCTCAGGTTTGGCAAGTTCCCAAGCGGCAACGTCAGTGCCCGGCGGGACCGGACGGGCCCCCGCCAGTCAGGCCCCCCGCAGCGAGCGAGGGGCTCCAGGCCGGTCGTCTGGGGCAATATGCCACACGGAGGTCAAGCGACAGACTTCGGTGCGAGTGAGTGGACCGATCAGAGACCGGCCGACAACGGAGTCTTTGTTCACCCCCAGGATGGCCCCTCGGTCGGCTTGGCGAATGGCTTTCTTGACGCTGCCGCGCGAGCAGGTACGATCGCCGGGGTCAGGTAGAGTAGATCCGGAGTGCCATGGCCCCTACATCGGAAGAACGGCTCGATATCGCCACCGGCCATTGGCTGGCTGCAGCCCGTCAGCGGCTCGCGGACCGGTCGGGCTCTTGTGAAGAGCTTTTGCACTTGGCCCGCCGGGGTGTCCTGCTGCGCCGCCGTTGGGACCGCGAGGCCCCGGGGGCGGCTTTGCGCAAGGGGCTGCTCGAGTGGCTGCCGGCCGTGCAGACCTTGGCTCAGGAGAAGTTGAACGACGGTGTGGGGCCAGCGGGCCAGCCGCCCGAAGACGCGGTCGAGTGTGTCGTCCGGCAGTTGCGGGAAGATGACCAGTATTTGATCGAGCTGTTGGACGACGTGCACAGCCCGGCAGAGCAGACGGCTTTTGCCATCGAATGTTTCCGCGACGACCTGCATTGGCTGGGCACCCAGGTGGCCGCGTTGGAGGGCCATCGGGGCGTGGATTTTCTGGGGCGCGTGCTGTTGGAGCAGGAGTCGCTGGCCCGGGACGTGGAAGCTTGGGAGGAAGAGTGGACTACGGGGAGCAGTCCGAGGGGTGAACGCTGCGACCGGCCGCGCGCAGGCGCCGCGGCGAAGGGTGTGCCGGACTGGCTGCCCCGGGCGATCGAGCCGTTGCGCAAGGCC
>DQVB01000240.1 GCA_015661985.1 Planctomycetota bacterium
CGGGCCGATGTTCATTCAATCCGTTTTTTCGCTGGTTTCGTGTCTTTCGTGGTTTCTCTTTGATGTCCCGGTTACAGTTTGACAGTTTGAGTGATCTGTTTCGCATTTTCCGAATCGGGATCTCCGATTCGGCGGGCGGTTTCTTCGGTTGCGGGCCAAAGCTGCATTGTGGCTTTTTCGGGGCCCAGGAGAGCCGGGCTACGGCTCGGGAGGCGGCAAGGAACACGTTGTGCAGTTTCCCCGGCAGGATCGGCCTTCCGGCCCGTCAAAGAACTGACGGACAGGAATGTCCATGCTGCAAAGTGCGCACGATATCTCTTGACGGCTCCTCGGGAGAGCCGGCCGCGTTGGGATGCGGCGGACCGTCGGGTCGGGCGCCGGGGGTCAGCCCGAAGCCACTGCATCGTGCTTGAGCACTTCGGCCAGGTACCGGCCCGTGATGGACTGGCGGCAGTGGGTGATCATCTCCGGGGTGCCCTTGGCCACCACTCGCCCACCTTCGCCGGCGGCCCCGGGGCCCAGGTCGATGATGTAGTCGGCCGCCTTCATCACCTGGAGGTTATGCTCCACGACGATCAGCGAGTGGCCCACGGCCAACAGGGCGTCGAAGCAATCCAGAAGCTGGACGATATCCGAGAAGTGGAGCCCGGTCGTGGGTTCATCCAGGATGAACAGGCAGCGGCCCCGTTTGGCGCGGGACATGTAGGCGGCCAGCTTCAGCCGCTGGGCTTCGCCGCCGGAGAGCGTGTTGGCCGGCTGGCCCAGGCGCACGTAGTCGAGGCCCACGTCGATGAGTCGCTTCAGCCGGGCCTGCACCTTGGGCCGGCCGCGGAAGAAGGTAAACGCCTCGCGGACGGTCATGTCCAGCACCTCGGCGATGTTCCGCCCGCGGTAGGTGACATCGAGGATTTCATCGCGGTACCGCGCCCCACCGCATTGGCTGCAGCGCATGTAGACGTCGGCCAGAAACTGCATGTCGATGGCGATATAGCCTTCGCCGTTACAGCCCGGGCAGCGGCCGCCGTCGACGTTGAAGCTGAAATGGCTGGCCGTGTATCCCCGCGTGCGCGCCTCGACCGTCTCGGCGAAGACCGAGCGGATCTCGTCGAAGGCCTTCAAATAGGTGACCGGGTTGGAGCGGGGCGAGCGGCCGATGGGGCTCTGGTCGACCAGGATCACATCGTCGATTTGGCCGTCGCCGAAGACATCTTCGTACGGGTACGGCTTGGGCGCGTCCTTGCGCAGCCGCCTGCAGAGGGCCGGATAGAGGGTGCCCTGGACCAGGGTACTTTTGCCCGAGCCGCTCACGCCGGTGACCAGGCAGAGGACCCCCAACGGGAATTCCACGGTGATCTTCTTGAGGTTATTGCCCGAGGCGCCGGCCAGTCGGATCCAGCCGTGCTCGGGCGCCCGGCGCCGGCCCGGGACGGCCACCCCTCGGCGTCGGGCCAGGTAGTCGCCGGTCAGGCTGGTGGGCGTCCGCTCCATCTGCTCCGGCGTGCCCTGGAAGACGATCCGCCCGCCGCGTTCGCCAGCCCCAGGGCCGATCTCGATCACCTGGTCCGCAGCCCGGATGATCGCCTCTTCGTGTTCGACCACCACGATCGTGTTGCCCCGATCGCGCAACGCCACGACCGCTTCGATCAGCCGCCGGATGTCCCGCGGATGGAGCCCCACGGAGGGCTCGTCCAGCACGTAGAGCATATTGACCAGGCTGGAGCCCAGGGCCGAGGTCATGGCCACCCGCCGCAGCTCGCCGCCGCTCAGCGTGCGGAGCATGCGATCCAGGGTCAGGTAGCCCAGGCCCACAGCCTCCAGGTAGCCCAGCCGTGCGCTGACTTGATCCAGCATCATCGAACCGACCTGCCGCTCCCAATCGGTCAGCTCCAGCGATCGGAAGAAGCGGGCCGCTTGGCGCACTTCCATGGCCGAGATCTCGGCCAGGTTGGCTCCGCCGACGCGCGTGGCCAGGGCCTCGGGCCGCAGCCGCGCGCCGCCACAGGCCGGACAGGGCCGGTAGCTCCGCCACCGGCTCAGGAACACGCGGATGTGCATCTTGTACTTGCGACGCTCCAGCCACGCGAAAAAGCCCTTCAGCCCGCCGAAATGCCGCTCGGGCACACCGTCGCGGATCAGCCGCAAATGCGCCTCGGAGAGCTCGCAGAACGGCTTGTCCACCGGAATGCCGTAGTCGGGGGCCAGCTCCAGCAGCTCTTCCAACTCGTGGGCGTAGGCCGGGCTGTTCCACGGGGCGATCGCCCCTTCACGCAGGCTCTTGCGGGGGTCGGGCACCACCAAGTCCATGTCGATATCGATCACGTTGCCGAAGCCTTCGCAGGCCGGACAAGCCCCCAGCGGGCTGTTGAAGCTGTAGAGCCGCGGTTCGGGCAGCGGATACTCGCGCTGGCAATCTTCGCAAGCCAAGCTCCGGCTGAAGCCGATCCGCCGCCACCGCTGGCCGTCCACCACGCACGGGACCGCCCGGCCCCAGTCCCCCGGCAACTCGGGCCCGGCCGCCACGAACACATAAGAGCGGCCGCCCCCTCTGTCGAAGGCCGTCTCCAGCGAATCGCGCAAGCGCGTCTCGGAGGCGCCCCCGGCGACCAGCCGGTCGACCACCACGTACAACTTGCTTCCCGATCCCCAAGCCCCTCGCAGCGCGTCCAGCCAGTCCTCCGAGCCCAGGTTCACCGCACGGTCATCGGCCAAAACGCGCACGAACCCCTGCTCGCGCAGCCCCGCCGCCCATTCCGTCGGGTTGCCTCCGGCCGCGTCATCCCGGAAGGTGATCATGTATCGCGTACGGTCTGGCAGCGAGCCCAATAGCTCCGCGGCCGATTGCGGGGAGTCCCGGCGAACCTCCCGGCCACAGCCCTGGCAGATCACCCGGCCTATTTTGGCCACCAGGAGCCGCAGGTAGTCGGTTATCTCCGTGGCGGTGCCCACCGTCGAGCGGCTCGACCGGTTGCCGTTCTTGCCCGTCACCGCGATCGCCGGTGGGATCCCGTCGATGTGATCCGCCTCCGGCTTCTCCAGTCGCTCCAGAAACTGGCGCGTATAGGCCGAAAAGCTCTCGATGTACCGCCGCTGCCCCTCGGCATAAAGGGTGTCCAAGGCCAAGCTACTCTTGCCGCTGCCGCTCAGGCCGCAGATGACGACCAGTCGCTGCCGGGGGATGTCCAGATCGACCGATTGGAGGTTGTGTACCCGTACTCCGCGAAGCGCGATGTGCCCACAATCGCCCATAACCGATCCCTGCCGAGCTTATTCCAAGGGGCGCAAACTTGTATATTAACAAGAGCCGCCGCAGGTGACCAGGGCGGCCGGCTCGAGGTGGGGCCTTTCCGGAAGCCTTTGACAGGATCGTTCTTCACCCTGGCGGGGGGCGAGACTCACCTGGCGTCGGGAAGCCGCGACCACGGCCGCAGCCCACGCGGCTGCGGCCGGTTCGCCTATTCCGGCCGGCGGGCCTGCAAG
>DQVB01000748.1 GCA_015661985.1 Planctomycetota bacterium
AATTCCATTTTATTCGAGGAATTTTGCAGCGCGCAGGAAAACCTGGCAAATCAGCGAACTTTCTTGTGGCAAACAACCACAACGGAGCAGGGCGGATAGCCCGTAAGTATGGTTACAGGCCCTACAGCCAGCAAACTCGGTGCATCCGGACCCGGCTCTGTTGTGGTCAAGTTCAGAGGCCAAGTGCGGCACCGGGGGATTCTGACCCGCTGCGACCGGCCGGCGGAACCGGATCTCGGGTGGGCGCAGCCGAGGAGCAGGGAAGCGAGCGGGCAGGGCAATGGGAGCAGTCGCCCGGTCCACCCACCTCAGGCTGAACGACATGCAGCGGCCGCATCATTGGCTCTTCGCTTTGGCGGTCTTTGGGCCGGTCGGCCGGGGGGGGAGCCGGGGCGGCCGGTTCGTTTTCCACGGCCACCACCACGTACCACGTAGAGCCGGCGAAATGGATACTCTGTTGGTTGAGGGCCCACACCTTGGCCACTGCCTGCTGGTACGTGAGCACTTCTGGGTCGATTTGGCTTTCGGCGGGCGATTGACAGGCAGGCACATCGACGGGGGTGACCGGCTCCCAGCCGTCCGGCCACCAGAGGGTTCGGACGTGATAGCTGATAGGGGTGCACAACCGCGCCGTCGCCCACGTTTGGCCCCGCGTGCCCGGCTCGACCACCACTGCCCACGCTTGGGACGCGTCGTCTCGGGCCCTGCGATTATGCTGGACGGCGCAGCGGATCGCCGGCCACAGCTGGTCGAATCGGCCCAGTGTTTCCAGCAGTTCGCCGGGACTGGGCGGAACGTCATCCAGTGTTCGGGGCTGCCAACCTGGGGGGCGCTGGAGCGTGGCCACTTGGTACGTGGGCATGGGGACCTCCTGGCCTGGGACAGGCTTCCCGCCTGTCACCACAACGGGACAGGCGCGCACAGGCATACATGTGCAAACAGTAAGACTCTGCCACATCGCGGCTACCACATCGAGTGTATGCTAGCAGCGTCGAGTGGCATGGACAAGCCAAACTGGCGGCTTGCTTCATTTTCGCCCCTTTCCGGGTGCCGGCTGCGGGATGTGGTGCGTTCGTAGTCCCACCATTAAGCGGAATGATCGTCCCCCGTTTGCTGGCGCCCCCATTCCGCCTGAAGGCGGTACTACGAACAGAGCAACAGCTTGTCTGGCTTCCAGGCTGGTAGCCGGTTTTGAACCATGCCCAAACCATCGACCGATTCGGCATGCCTTTGGATCCTTTGGGCCGTTGCTTGACGGCCTCAGCGAGGGTCCCTATACATTAAGGGCATATCGGCTGGCGGCGAAGCGGGCGTCCTTGGGTCGACCGCCAGCCCATGGCCTCTCGGCACATGGACCACGATCCATTCACGATCAACAGGAGCCGGAAAAGATGGCTGTCCCGGGAACGATGGGAAAGATTCTGCTTGTGGACCTGGCCAACCAGACGCTGACGGTGGAGACGCCGCCGGACGAGGTCTATTTGAAGTATCTGGGCGGCTACGGCTTGGGAGCCTACTACCTGTACAAACTCCAGGAGCCTCGGGTGGATCCGCTGGGTCCGGGAGCCCATCTGGGTTTTTTCACGGGACTGCTGACCGGGACCCAAGCGATCACGGGCAATCGCTACTTTGTGGTTGCCAAGAGCCCCAAGACAGGCACGTGGGGGGATGCCAACTCGGGCGGAACTTTCGGTCCCGCTTTGAAAGCGGCGGGCTTTGACGGGGTGATCTTTTCGGGTATCAGCCCGTCACCGGTCTACCTGCTGGTTCAGGGGGGGCAGGCAGAGCTGGTTCCGGCTGGGGACTGGTGGGGGGTGGACACGAACGAGTTGGAAGAACGCGTCGAGCAGCGATACGGCAAGAAGGCGCGGGCGGCCAGTATCGGGCCGCCGGGGGAGCGGATGGCCTTGTTGAGCTGCGTGATCAACGACCGCGGACGGGCTGCCGGACGGAGCGGCCTGGGGGCCGTCATGGGCTCGAAGCGACTGAAAGCGGTCGTGGCCGTCGGGGACCAGAAGGTGTCCATGGCCGATCCGGAGGGGATGAAACAAGCGATCGACAAGCACCGCGAGTTCATGCGTCAGCAGGGGTTCTTTGACGTATTGAGCAACTACGGCACGGCGGGGTTGACGGCCAGTTCGGTGGCTTCGGCCGACGCGCCGATCAAGAATTGGGCGGGCGCACCGAGTGATTTCCCCACGGCCGACAAGATCAGCGATGACCAAGTGCTGGCCATCCAAAACCGCAAGTATGCCTGCTGGCGCTGCCCCATCGGCTGCGGTGGGGAGACGGAGGTGACCAACGGCCCGTACCGTTCGAAGACGCACAAACCCGAATACGAAACCTTGGCATCTTTCGGGGCCATGTGTCTGAACGACGACCTGGCCTCCATCAACCGCTGCAACGAAATCTGCAACCGCTACGGCCTGGATACGATCAGCACGGCCTGCACCGTGGCCTTCGCCATCGAATGTTACGAGAACGGGCTGATCACGGATGAGGACACGGGGGGGATTCCGCTGAAGTGGGGGAATGCCGGAGCGATTGTGAAGATCACCGAGGCCATTGCGCAGGGCACGGGGTTCGGCAAGGTGCTCCAGGACGGGGCCAAACGCGGCGCCGAGCGGATCGGCAAGGGGGCCGAGCAGTACGCCATCCACATCGCCGGCGAAGAGGTCCCTATGCACGATCCGCGCCTCAACCCGGGGCTGGCCACCAGCTACAAGATGGATGCCACACCCGGACGGCATACCCAGATGAGCGCGTGGACGGTGGAGGGCGAGTTTGCTCCGCCAGGCCTGGTGACCGACAAACTGGAGCGATACAAGTACTCGGGCAAGGGCCAGGCTCATAAGCGGGTCAGCGCACACTATCATGCCGCCACCGCCGCCGGGCTGTGTATGTTCGCCTGGATCAACCTCAAGCCGGAAGCCCTCTGCGACTGCCTCACCTACACCACCGGCCACACTTTCGCCTTGGATGACGTGTTGGCCATCGGTGACCGCATCGCCACCTTGCGGATCGCCTTCAATCTCCGCGACGGCGTGCGGAACATGGACATCGAGCTTCCCAGCCGGGTCCTCAAAGGATCGCCGCCCGAGCAAGGGCCGATCGCCCATGTGGATATCGACCTTGATACGCAAGTCCGAGATTACCTGGAGGCCATGGGCTGGGATACAAAAACCGGGGTGCCCACCAGACAAACCCTGGAATCGCTCGAACTGCATTTCGTCATCCCGGACCTGCATGGCTAACCGCAGCGATCCCGCGACGCGTCTGGCCGTGTCCGCTCCCGCAGACCAGAGGGTTTTCGTGGGACACGCCTCCGGCCTGTCGTGGGACAGGGCTTGGCCTTTGGTGGGATGGGCCCCCGCCTGTCGTGGTGCCGGTCGGCCGTATCCCGGCGGTGCGGTGGGCGGCCGGGCTCGTACGGAGCGCAGCCGATGTCACAGCCTCAAGGACCATTCGCCCTGGAGCTGATTCCCGAACGCGAGATGCCCGAGTCGATCGATCGGGCTATCCGGCAGCTGCTCCGCCAATGTTTTCCGGCCGACCAGGAAGTCTTCGCCACCACCCGGGCGTGGCACGGCTCGGTGCCCACGTTTTCTGTCATCCATCGGCGCCGAGATGCAGTTGTGGGCCACGTGGCGATCGTGATCCGCACGGTTCGGTGCAGGAGTACACCGGTGACGGTGGCCGGTGTTGAGAGCCTCTGTGTGGCGCCGAGCCACCGGAAAACGGGCCTTTCGGCCGCTTTGATGGACCGGGCCCTGAAGGAAGCCGCCAAGGGCGGGATCCGTTTCGGCCTGCTGTTCTGCCTGCCCGAGTTGCAGCGATTCTATGGCCCCTTGGGCTGGTTTCGCCTCGACCGACCTGTAACGATGCTCGATGCGGACGGCCGCGAGGCGCCCATCCCGGCCAAGAACATCACCATGGCAATCCAGCTGGCCGAAGAGCCCTTTCCCGAAGGCCCGATCCATCTTCAGGGCCCCGATTGGTAAGCGGGCTGGGCGGCGGAGGGCTGCCCGGAATCGGCTGGCGGCCGCCCGGTGGCGTCATCCCCAGCGCAGGTAGACCAGGATCTGGATCGCCGTGACCGCCACGGCCCAGACGCGCGGGCTCCGCCACCACGCCGGTTCGCCCTCGGGAGCCACCAAGCGCCGGGGCATTACCAGAAGCCAGATCAGCAGCAACACGAACACACCCACAAAAGCCGCCCGGCCCATGAGCGGCCCGGCGGCCAAGGGTAACAGACGGCCGAGCCAAAGCCCGTTCATGGTGCCGACTCCTTCTCAGCGGGTAGCCAGCAGACCAGGCCGGCCAAGCGTCTTGTGTCGTAGGGGCGTGTCACCAGGCTCACCAGCACCGTGCCGGCCACCGCGGCCACGAAGGACCACCAAGCGACCCACAGGTATGGGATCTTGTGCTCTTCTCCCAGGACGAACCGCACCGCGTGCATAGCCCCTGCCGCGCTGATGCCCAACGCCAGACCGGCAAAGCCGCCCCAGGCGGTCGTGCGGCGGCTGAGCATCCCCAGCAAGAGCAAGGCCAGGAGCGGCCCCTGGAAGAACGTCATGAAGGTCTGGAACGCTTCGTAAACCGAATCGAACACCGGCACCACAAAGTAACTGACCACGGCACCGGCAGCCAGAAACACGACAACCAATGCGCGACCGACCCGCAAGTAGTGCCGATCGCCAGCGCCGGGCAGCAGCGGCCGGTACAGGTCGGTCACCACCAGTGTGCTGGCCGAATTGATATAGGAATCCAGATTCGATAACACGCCGGCCAAGAACGCACCCACCACCAGCCCCAGCACGCCGGTCGGCAACAGCTCCCCGATGAGCATGGGCAGCACGGCATCGCCGTTCCACGCCGGGTTGGGCGTGCCGGCCGCGTCCAGGAACGGTGCCCCCAGTTGTTCGTGAAACAGGGCCAAGCCGATCAGCCCAGGCAATACCAATAGCAGCGGAAAGAAGAGCTTCAGTACGGCACAGAAAACATAGGACGCCCGCGCTTGGCCCCGGCTCCGGCTGCCCAAAGTCCGCTGCACAATCGCTTGGTTGCCGATCCAATAGGCCGGCCCCAGCACGAACCCCAGACCAAGCAGCACCGCCGGCCAAGGGAACTCGAAGTGATCCGCCGGCAACACCAGGTGGAAATGGTGCTCCGTCCACTCCAGCTGGCTGACCGTCTCGTGCAGCCCCGCGAGTCCGCCCACGCGGGCAAGCCCCAGAATGCAGATCAACGCGGCCCCGGCCGTCAGCACGATGCAGGACAGCGTGTCGGTCACTACCACGGCCTTCAAACCGCCCACCGTGGTGTAAATGCCCACCAGGATCGCCGTCACCCCGATAGAAAACCAGAGGCTCCATCCCAGAAGCGAACGGAAGATGACCGCCGCACTGACGAAAATCACCCCTACCGTGCCGATCATGAACAGCGCCCAGACGATCGCAAAAAAGGTGCGCACGGCCGCATTGTATCGCAGCCCCAGGTACTCCGGGATCGTGTACACCCCCGCCATCCACAAGAAGGGCATAAACAGAAAGGCTGCCACCAAGACGGGGAACACGCACCCGATCAGGTCGAAGTTCATCATCACCAGGCCGAACCGGTAGCCGTCGGTGGCCAGGCCGACCATGTCTTTGGCGCCGATGTCCGAGACCACAAGGGACATGCCGACCGCCCACCAGGGCAGACTCCTGCCGGCCAGGAAGAAATCGCGGCTGGAGCGTATGCCGCGCGCAAGCCACAGGCCCAGAAGCGTCACCACCGCCAGGTAGCTGACTACCAGGGCAATGTCCAGAGGCTTCAGTACGATCTTGTCCATCAGGGCGCTGCGCAGCCGGAGAGGACCTTCGTCAAACCACGGCCTAACGGGGGGCGGGCTTCCAGCCTTCCGCTCATAACCCAAAAGATGAGCGCACGGCGCGCACATCCGCACGCAGTAGCACTCCACCGGCCAAAGCCCGGCGGCCACCGGCCGGGTTGCCGCAAAGGGCCTCCAGTATATCAACCTTGCCCCTCGCCGCAACGCCCCATGTTGGCGCCGGCCCGGTGATAGAACCGGCACAACCGGACCGGCCTGGCCGTCAGGCCGCCTGTTCCCGCCGGGCCTGAAACGGGGTGAGCCCGAGGTGAGATAGAGTTGCAGTGTAGCCCTTGGGGGATCTTGACCCGTCGCGACCCCGCGTGGCGTGCGCAAGATGCTCCTCATCGTGGCCGTCACGGCGGAACGTGACGGCTCCGTTTGGCTGCGCCCCTGGTCTCGTCAACGATTCCCTCCGTGGGGCTACTGCTGTTGTACCGAACCAGCATGTTTTTCCTTTTGTTCTGAACCGCTTCCGCCATGTTGCGGCCCCTGTTCGAATCGTGGGAGGATCACGGCCCGTTGCGGGCCATGTTCGTTATCACCTGGATGCCGGTCGGCGGAGCGGAGACGCTTTTGGCCGAATTGGTCCGCCGGATGGATCGCAGCCGGGTGCAGCCCGAGCTGTGCTGCCTGAAACGGCTGGGCCCGGTGGGCGAGCGACTGGCCCGCGAAGTGCCCGCCTTCTCCGGTCTGCTGCGGCACAAGTATGACGTGCTGGTACTGCCGAGGCTGACACGTCTGATGCGGCGCCGGCGCATCGACGCCGTGGTCACTGTCGGCACGGGTGGCGACAAGATGTTCTGGGGCCGCTTGGCCGCGTGCGCGGCCGGTGTGCCCGTGATTTGCTCCGCACTCCATTCCACAGGCCTGCCGGATCGCGTCGAGCGGCTCAACCGGCTGCTGGCTCCGCTGACCGACGCGTTCATCGCCGTGGCGGAGTCGCACGGGGAGTATTTGGCCCGGCACGAAGGCTGCCCGGCCCACAAGGTGCGGGTGATCCCCAACGGCGTGGACACCCAGCGGTTTCGCCCGGGCCGCGACGGCGTGGTGGTACGCCGCCGGCTGGGCCTTTCCCCCGAATCGCCGGTGGCAGGGATCGTCGCCGCGCTGCGGCCGGAGAAGCATCACGAGTTGTTCCTCCAGGCGGCGCGACGGGTGCTCCGCAATCGCCCCGATGCGGCCTTCCTCATCGCTGGCGACGGGCCACGGCGATCCGCCCTGGAGCAGATGGCTCAACGACTCGGCCTGGAAAAAGCCGTGCGTTTCGTCGGCACCCGCGAGGATATACCGGAACTGCTTTCGGCCATCGACGTGTTCGTGCTCACTTCACACATGGAGGCCAACCCCGTCTCCATCCTGGAAGCGATGGCCTGCGGCAAACCGGTCGTGGCCACACGGGTCGGGTCCCTCGCCGAGACGGTCCACCACGGCCGAACCGGCTTCCTCACCTCGCCCGGGGACGCGCAGCAGATCGCCCACCGAGTGCTTGAACTCTTTGCGGACCGCCGGTTGGCCGTGGCCATGGGCCGCCGTGGCCGGGATCTGGTACTCAGACGCTGGTCCAGCCAACGCATGGTCCGGGGATACGAACAGCTGTTGGTGGATCTATACCGATCCAAATGCCGTCGCCTTTCCACCTCCGCCGGCCGGCTCGAAGAGGCCCCGGTCCCGTGAGCCCTGTCGCAGGCGCCGGACAAGGGATCGTAACCGTTCACGGGGCGGGGGACCGGTAGGGTGGGACAAGCAAGCGGTTTCAGCGGTGGATCTGCGGTCGCCGGAAGGAACTCGCCTGGGGGCAAAACAGCGCAGCGGCAGGTCGAGTCCGTTTGCGCCGGCCCACCGCCACGAGCGGCGACCTTGTCCCAACCGACCTCGGCGCCCACGGGGCGTGAACGGATACAAGGGATCCGCAAACGTCCGGCGCCTCATCCCTCACGGCCTATTCGGATCGGCTCCGAGCAATTCCAGGGCAAGCCGGCGCTTCGGGTCGCCAGCCAGATAAACGGTTTGGGTGGGATAGGCGAATTCAATCCCCGCCTCCTCGAAGGCTTCGAAAACGCGCAGGTTTATTCTCTGCGCGTGCTCCAGATAGTCCCAGTAAGACGGCGGGACGTACCAGTAAATGACCAGGATGTTCAGGCTGTCCGGATTGTACTCGTTGAAATAGACCCGTGGCGGGTAGGGTTCCCCGTTGATCCTCTCATGGATCGGGCCGCGGATGTCATCTTCCTCCAGGATGTCGCGAACGATCTGGACGGCCTGCCGCACCTTCTCGGCCGGCGTGTCGTAGGTGATCGTCAGGTTCATAACGCGGCGGATCGACGGCCGCCGGCCGATGTTCTCAATGGCTTCGCTGACGATGCTGGCGTTGGGGATGGTGACCATGTGTCCAGTGAGGGTGCGGACCTTGGTCGAGCGGAATCCGATCTCTTCGATGACCCCGTCGTAGCCGCTGAACACGATCCGTTCGCCTACATGAAACGGCCGGTCCATGAGGATGGTGAGCGAACCGAAGAAGTTCTTCAGCGAATCCTGGGCGGCCAGTGACACGGCCAACCCGGCGATACCCAGACCGGCCAGCCACGCCCCGATGTCTTGCTCGAACACACTGTTGACGACAAACAGCGCGCCCAGAGTCCAGAGTACGGCGCGCAGGATGCGCCGGATCCACGGTCCCAGGTACTCGTCGATGGCCGACTCGCGGCGGGCAATCAGGCGCCGCAGGCCGATGTCCACCAAGGCCACCAAGTTGGAGGCGTACCACAACACGGCGATCGTGTACAGAAGCAGGACTGTCTTGCCCCAGAAGGCGGCCAGCTCTCCCAGATGGAAATTGGCCATACCGATCGAGAGGCCCAGGCTGATGAGTCCCAGTGCGGCAGGGCCCACCGATCCCCGCACCGCCTGATGCTGGACCAACCAGCCGCGGGCCTGGAACCGCCCCGCCACCTGACCAAGCAGTCCGGCCAGCACCCGACCGGCAATCACCCCGGCCGCCAAGCCCAAAAGCGGTGAAATCCAGTTCCAGAACGTATTGTGTTGCCGGATAAACCTGGCCTGATCACCGAGCCAACCGAAGCCCGATGAGACCGCGGCCTGGCCGGGCCCCCCCGAAGGGACCGCCGCGTCGGAACCCGGCTGAATTCCTTCCGAACCGGCGGCCAGCACAAAGGGGCCGACATTCCAAAGCCACAGCCCTCCGGCCAAGACCAGCCGTATCAAAAGCGAGCGAAACCCACGGTTCATCACGCCCTCTCCCAACCAAAAAGAACCGCTCATGCCGAGACCCCAACGTAGAGCAAGCGTCCGCGCTTGATCCACAACCAAAGGGGACATCACCAGTTACGAAACTCGAACCAGGCCCGCGCCGTGCGCACATCCCACCGCACAAGGACCCCAACGCGGCCGGCGGCGGCAACCAAATGGAGCGGTGGGCGCCGGCCCCTTGCACGCGCTGGTTGCGCCCTGATAATAACGCTTGGAAAGCCGGCCGGCAGGGGGACTTGCCCTTGGTTCGGCCGGTTGGGGCTGGCCCCGGATCGTCCTGTGGCTGCATGAGTTCGTGCCCATGATTGTGAAGGAGTCCCAAACGATGTCGTCGATCGTGCAAGCAAAACGATTCTGGTACGCGGCCTTCCTGGGGATCGCCATCTGGGGCATGGGCTTTGGCTGGACGAAAGCTGCGGCCCCCCAGACCACCGCCCAGGAGATCCTGGAGGGCACCGGGGTCCGGGGCGGTCTGGTCGTTCACCTGGGTTGCGGCGACGGCCGATTGACCGCCGCCCTGGCTACCGGGCCCAGCTACGTGGTGCAGGGGCTCGACCGCGACCCGGCGTGTGTGGCAGCCGCCCGCGACCATATCCAATCCCAAGGGCTCTACGGCCGGGTGACGGTGATTCCGTGGCGCGGTGACCAGTTGCCCTATATCGACAACCTGGTGAACCTGCTGGTGGCCGAAGATCTGCAGGGGGTTTCGATGGACGAAGTGCTGCGCGTGTTGGTCCCCGGCGGCGTTGCCTACGTCAAGCAGGCGGGCCGGTGGACGAAGACGCTCAAGCCGTTCCCATCGGAAATAGACGAGTGGACCCACTACTTGCACGATCCGACGAATAACGCGGTGGCTCACGACACGGCCATCGGGCCCCCGCGCCGCTACCAATGGATTGCCGGGCCTCGCTACTCGCGCCAGCACGACCACATGTCGAACCTCAGCGCCATGGTCTCCGCCGGCGGGAGGGTGTTCTACATCTTCGACGAATCGCCGCGGGCCTCGATCCTGACCCCGCCCGAGTGGCGATTGATCGCCCGCGACGCCTTCAACGGGACGCTCTTGTGGAAGCGGGACATCAGCGTCTGGCATCCGCACCTGTGGCGACTCAAGAGTGGTCCCCAACTGCTGACCCGCCGACTGGTGGCCTCCGACGGTCGCGTCTTCGTCACTCTGGGCATCGACGCCCCGGTCTCCGTGCTGGATGCGGCCACGGGCGAGACGCTTCGCACTCTGGAGCAGACCAGGGCGACCGAGGAGATCCTCTACCTGGACGGGATGCTCGTGCTCTCCGTGGCCGCCGAAGGTCAGCCGCTCAGGAGCGATCCGGAGCGGCGGTACACGTCGCTGAAGGAAATGAACAACGACGTGACCAATCCCCTCTGGACCGAAGCCCCGCGCACGGTGATGGCGGTAGACGCTGAATCGGGCCGCGTGGTGTGGAAACACCAGACCCCGTTGGTCTCCATGTCGCTTGCCGCCGACGCCCGACGCGTCGTCTTCCACGACGGCCAGCGGCTCGAGTGCCTGGATCGGCTCACCGGCCAGCGGCTGTGGAGCTCGGATCCTTTGCCCGTCAAACGGCCCATGCGCAGCTCGGGCGGGGCCACGGTGGTCATCTACGATGACGTGGTCCTGTACAGCGGCCAGGTGGCCGCCGAAAAGCGCCGACAGCGGCGCAGCACCACCATGTTCGCCCTCTCGGCCGACAACGGCAAGACGCTGTGGCAGGCCCGACATGCTCCCTGCGGACACATGGGAACCCCAGACGATATCCTCGTTGTGGGCGGCCTGGTCTGGTCCGGCGCCGTGGCCCAGGGTTCGGATTCCGGCGTGATGACGGGCCGCGATCTGCACACGGGTGAAGTGAAGGCGGAATTCCCGCCGGACGTCCAGACCCACTGGTTCCACCACCGCTGCTACCGGGCCAAGGCGACTGACAAGTACCTGCTGTTCTCACGCACAGGGATCGAGTTCATCGATTACGCCCGGGAGCATTGGATCTGCCACCATTGGGTCCGCGGCGCTTGTCTGTACGGCATTCTTCCCGCCAACGGCTTGATCTACGCGCCCCAGCACCCGTGTGCCTGTTACATCGAGGCCAAGCTGTACGGGCTCAGCGTATTGGCACCGGCCAGCGACGGTCTGCCCCAGCACCAGATCCCCGGTGCCGAACGTCTCCAGCGCGGCCCCGCTTACGGGCAACCGCTGGCTGAAGCCCAAGCGGACAGCGACGATTGGCCCACCTTCCGACACGATGCGGCGCGAAGCGGCACCACCAGGACCGCTGTGCCGGCCCGCGGTCTGGCCACCGCCTGGAACAAAGCGTTGGGCGGCAAACTCACCAGCCCTGTGGTCGCCGGCGGTAGACTCTTCGTAGCCTCCGTAGACAGCCACACCCTCCACGCCCTGGACGCAGGCACGGGCGAGCCGGTGTGGCAGTTCACCGCGGGAGGTCGCATCGACTCACCGCCCACCCTGTGGAAAGGCCGCGTGCTGTTCGGTTCGGCCGACGGCTACGTCTATTGCCTCACCGCTGGAGACGGCCAGCTGGTGTGGCGGTACCGCGCCGCGCCCGAAGAGCGGCAGATGGGCGCCTGGGATCAGATCGAATCCGTCTGGCCGGTGCACGGCAGCGTGCTGGTCCAAAACGACGTCCTCTACTGCGTCGCCGGACGCTCCATGTTCCTCGACGGGGGCTTGCGCCTGCTGCGACTCGACCCGGCCACCGGAAAGAAACTCTCCGAAACCATCCTGGACGACCGCGACCCGCAAAGCGGCCAGAACCTGCAGGTGCACGTCCAAGGCCTGAATATGCCGGTCGCCCTGCCGGATGTGCTGTCCAGCGATGGCCGCTACGTCTACATGCGGTCGCTGCCCTTCCACCTGGACGGACGGCGCAAGTACGTGGGCTACGTCGATGTGAAAGACCAGCAGGGTGATGACCGACACCTGTTCTGCCCCACCGGGTTCCTGGACGATTCCCTCTGGCACCGCACCTACTGGGGTTACGGCCGCGCCTGGGCTTCGGGCGCTGGGGGTTACTACCGCGCCGGACGACTCATCGCTGCCGGCCGCCCCCTGGTGGTCAGCCAGCACAAGGTCTACGGATTCGGCCGGCTGTGGAAGTACTACCGCTGGACCACGCCCCTGGAATACCACCTGTTCGCCACGGACAAAGAGCCCGAGGTCGTCAAGGCATCCACAGAACGACGACCAGTGCGCAAGAAAGGCCGGCGCGTGGGCACACGGACGGTGGCCTTCACCCGCTTCGCCACGGATTGGTCGGTCAGCGTGCCGGTGCAAGCCACCGCCATGGTGCTGGCGGGGGATGTGCTCTTCGTGGCCGGCCCGCCCGACGTGGTCGATGAAGAAGAAGCGGTCCGTGCCCTGGCCGATCCCGAGATCCAAGAGAAGCTGGCCGAACAAAGGGCTGCCTACGAAGGTCGCCTCGGCGGACTGCTCCTGGCCGTCGACCCGAAAGACGGCCAAACACTGAGCCGCTGCCGGTTGGATCACATGCCTCGCTTCGACGGCCTGATCGCCGCCCGAGGTAAGCTCTACATGACCACGGCCGACGGCCACGTCCTGTGCTTGGCCGGCCAATAGAGAGTCCTGCCCCGGAGAAAGTGGGACGGCACATGCGCAAAAGTGCCTTGCCGTCGAGAGGGCCCGGAAGCCAGGATGCTGTTGCAAGACATCACGTCGGGGCGGTGCGCGGATCTCCGGACCCCGCACAGACGCTGACCGAAGGTCTCCGAAACCGGTGAGGGTTGTCATGAAGGACCTGTTTCCAACGTTGGTATGTGTTGTGGCCTTTTCCATGTCGGTTGCCTGCCCCATGAATCGAGTGGCAGGCGCGGCCTATGGCATTGTGGAGTCGCTCGAGGTCGATACGGTGCCGTCCTGGTTTCCCGTGGGGTTCTGCCTGCTGACCCAGGACGAGCAACAGTACGTGGCCTACTACAACGAGCAGCACCAGATGGTTGTGGCACGGCGGAGCGTGGACGGCCGAAAGTGGCAAAAGGTGACACTCCCGAGCAAGATCGGCTGGGACAGCCACAACTACGTCACGATGGCCGTCGATTCTGCGGGATACATTCACCTGTCGGGCAACATGCACTGCGTGCCGTTGATCTACTTTCGCACGGAGAAGCCCGGCGATATCACGACGTTCCAACGGCACCCGATGACCGGACGAGAAGAACAACGGTGTACCTATCCGCGGTTTCTGAACGACGCGGAGGGCAACCTGCTGTTCACCTACCGCTCCGGCGGCAGCGGAAACGGCAGACGGTTCTACAACATCTATGATGTGGCAACGAAGACGTGGACCCGCTTCCTCCGCACTCCGCTCTTCGAAGGCGAAGGGCAGCGCAACGCCTATCCCCGCGGGCCGCTCAAAGGACCGGATGGCCTCTTCCACGTCGTTTGGGTCTGGAGGGATACGCCGGACTGCGCGACCAATCACCACTTGTCCTATGCGCGAAGCCCCGACTTGAAGCATTGGGAGACCGCTGCCGGCAAACCAGTTCATCTTCCATTGACGCTTGGACAGTCGGAATTGTGCGTCGATCCGATCCCCTCCGGCGGCGGCATCATCAACGGTTGCGAGAGCCTGACCTTTGACTCCGACCATCGCCCGATTATTTCGTACCATAAGCTCGACGAAAACGGCCACATGCAGATCTATGTCACACGATTCGAGGACGGACAGTGGCGCGGCCATCCGATCACGTCGTGGGAGAAGAACATCACGTTTAGCGGACGCGGCGCCATGCCGTTCATCGGGATTCGCGTCTCCGGACTCAGGAGGGTGGAACCAGACATGTTCTGTATCACCTACAAGCACCGCGACTACGGCTCAGGGCGGATCATCGTGGACGAAAAGACGCTCCGGCCGGTGGAACGAGATGTTACGGTCCCTTCCGAGTACCCGAGGGAACTCACCAGACCGACAATAGCTTTTGAAGGGATCAGCGTCCGGCTTGCGCATGACGCAGGCAGCCCGAAGGATGCAGATACGAAATACGTCCTGCGGTGGGAGACACTCGGTGCCCATTATGACAGACCGAGAAGGCCGCCGCTGCCGCCGCCCAGCGTGCTGGAGCTGGTGAAGCTCCAGCGGGAGTAGAGCAAAGGGACAGAAAGGAGCCGCCAAGCCTCGTGGCCGGGCAAACACGTTCCAAGACGTGGTATGATGGATCCGCGATCGAAGGGAGAACAGAAAGGAAACCACCATGAACGACGCTGATTTCCTGCGACCCCATCGGCTGAAGTCTGCGGCTGTGCTGATGCTCGCCGTGATGGGATCGATGCCGTTTCCGTCGTGGACCAGGGCAGCGGAGGAAGCAACAGAAGATGTGATCGACGTCGGCTCGCGACGGGAGCTGTTTGTCGACGGCTTCTTGATCGACAGGCTCACGGGGGAAGCCGAATTGCGGCTGCATCATCCCAGGCCGCGCGGCATCGCCATCGTACATGACGCGCCTTGGGAAGGCAGCGGTTCCGGCTACCACACGGTTTTCCAGGACGGTGACGTGTACCGGATGTACTACCGCGGATGGCATCTGGATGTGTCGCAGGGAAAACTCGACACCGGCCGGCACAGGCCCTTCTACTGCTATGCCGAAAGCAGCGACGGCGTCCACTGGCGCAAGCCCGAATTGGGCATCGTGGAGTTCGACGGATCGAAGAAGAACAATATCATACTGGAAGGGCTCGGCACGCATAACTTTGCCCCGTTCAAGGACGGCAACCCCGACTGCCCGCCGGAAGCCCGCTACAAGGCCCTGGCCGGAACGAAGAGCGAAGGCGGGCTGTTTGCGTTCCAATCGGCCGACGGCATCCACTGGTCGCTCATGACGGCGGGTCCGGTCATCACCGACGGCGCCTTCGACTCGCAGAACCTGGCCTTCTGGGATCCGACGCTGGGCAAGTATCGAGCGTATTGGCGCATCTTCACTGCGGGCGTGACGAAGGCCAAGGAGTGGCGACCGTCCGGCTTTCGCGCCATTCGCACGGGCACGTCCAGCGATTTCCTCAATTGGGGCGAGCACGCGGACCTGACGTACGTCGACTCGCCAGATGAACATCTCTACACGAACCAGGTGAATCCCTACTATCGGGCGCCGCACATCCTCATCGGCTTTCCCACCCGCTACCTCGATCGCGGCTGGTCCGCGTCGATGCGCGCCCTGCCGGAACGGGAGAACCGTGAGTTGCGGGCTTCGGCCAGCCGCCGATTCGGCACGGCCCTGACCGAAGGATTGCTCATGGCCAGCCGCGACGGCGTGAGGTTCAAGCGGTGGAACGAGGCATTCTTGCGTCCCGGCATCCAGCGGCCGGGCACGTGGCAATACGGGCAGCAGTACATTGCGTGCCATGTCGTGGAAACCGCCTCCTCGCTCCCCGGCGCGCCGAACGAACTGTCCATCTACGCCACCGAAGGCTACTGGCACGGCAAAGGCGGCAGGCTTCGGCGTTACACGTTGCGGCTGGACGGCTTCGTCTCGGCAAGCGCGCCTATGAAAGGCGGCGAACTGATCACAAAGCCGCTGAGGTTCGACGGCGCCAGACTCGTGCTGAACTTCGCCACGTCAGCCGCCGGCAGCCTACGCGTCGAAATCCAAGACCTCGACGGCAATCCGATCGAAGGATTCAGTCTGGCCGATTGCCCCGATCAGTTCGGTGACTCGGTTCAGCGCGTCGTTACCTGGAAAGGGGGAGCGGACGTGAAGGAACTCGCCGGGCACACGGTCCGGTTGCGATTCGTGTTGAAGGACGCCGACCTGTTCGCGTTCCAGTTTCAAAAGGAGTAGCGCTACAGGAGAACTTTCCTCAACGTGGGACAGGCTTCCAGCCCGTCACCCACAACCCGAAGGACGCGCGCCGGGCGCACACATGTGCGAGGAGTAAGACTCCAGCGCGGCAAAACCCCGACGAAGCAGGGTGTGTAGCACCGTTGCAGGGGATGGAGCCGATCGCAACCAGGAATGTGGCCCTTTTCGCGCAGTTCCTGCCCCCCAGAGGACCCGGAGAACGGAGAGCTGTTCATGGAGCGTCTCTTCAATTCTCTCAGCGGACTCGGCGGACTCGGCGGACTCTGCGGTTGAAGGCTTCGCCACGTGACGTGGTGGTGAAACCCCTGTTTTGTTGCTACAGTCTCACGAAGCAGGAGGGATTGCCGATCCGTCCTGCAGCGATGTGTGCGCCACGCGCGCATCATGACGCAGAGACCCTGTTTCGGCCGTAACCCCGGCACAACTCGACTCGGGGAGCTAGCTTCCGTTGCCGCCTTGGTCGCCTCCGTGGCGGTTGGCCAGGCCACGGCGCAGCCGGTCCACCTGTTGGGCCATCGGACACGGCGGGCGCAGCGCGAAGTTTTCCCACTCGGGTCGGATCCGTAGCCAGAAGAAGCGAGGCCCGGGGGCGGCCAACAACCCCGCCGCTCGATCGCGCCACATCACGGCATCGCCGAACTGGGCCACGTTGGGGAAACCGGCCGCCTGGGCGAACCCGGCGAAGTGAACGCGGTGCGCCGTGGCCGCCGTCTTCTGACCGCCGGTCACTTCGTACCGTCCGTTGTCCAAGAGCACGACCGTCAGGTTCACCGCGCCGGCGTCGACAACGGTCACCAGGCATCCCAGGTTCATCAGCAGCGAGCCGTCGCCGGTGAGCACGATCACTTCGCGAGATGGCTGGGCCAGCGCAACGCCCAAGGCCAAAGGCACGGCGCCGCCCATCGTGGAAGGAACGTAGTGGAAGTCCAACGCATGTTGGCAAAGCTCCGGCCACTGGCGCGACGCACTCATGCTCGTGACCACCACGGTGTCCGGCCGGCGCAGCTGGATGAGCACCCGGAGGGCGTCGGCCAGCGCCATCTGGGATCGGCATTCCCCAGTCGGGTCGGGTCTCGACGGCATCACGGGCCTCCCTCACCGATCAAAGCCAGACCCGGCTGGGCGGAACGGCGGCAACGTCGATAGTGTTCGGCCAGCTTCGGCTTGTCCGCTTCGGCGGCGATCAGCACGTGCGGGATTCCCCATGCACGGATCACGGGCAACGTGAATCTCCGCGCCGAATCGTCGGCATCACGAGCCAGCCAGTTCCGCGCGCCGATGATCCCAAACAGCGGGAGCCGGAGATCGAACAGCGCATTGCGCAGCGCATCGCCCGATTCGAACAATCCGGTTACCTGCATGATCACCACCGGCGAGGCGCCACCCAGGTAGAGCCCGGCGGCCAGCGGCCAGGCTTCGCCTTCGCGACAGATCCGCACCAGCCGAAAGGCGGGTGTCCCCTCCAGGGTACTTTCCCAGGGGCCCAAAGCCGAATCGGGAATCCAGATCACGTGGGTCACCCCTAGTTCGGCCAGTGCAGAAGCGATTTCCGGTCCGGTGAAGAACATGGTGTACGCTATGCCGCCGTGGTTGTGGCTTCGAGCACCGCTGGTCCGCATCGCGGCTAACACACATCGCCGTGACGAGCTTGGGGTTCATTGTACGTCCCAGACGCGTGGGAGCAACGCCTTCTTGTCCTGCCGTCCGCTCTTCGTCTTTGCCCTAAGCGGCGGCCCTTGTGGCGGATGCGCAATGGGGCTAGAATTACTGTAGTAGCCTCAAGGTTTGGTCGCATACCGCTGGAGGCCGATAGATGTATTTCACTTTTGCTTGTCCTCGTTGCGAGAAGAAGCTGAGGGTCGCCGAAACCGCCGCGGGGCGCAAGGCGGCGTGTCCTTTCTGCCGGGCCTCTTTCGTGGTGCCCGCCCCCCCGGTGGAGCAAGACGACCCGATGGCCGCGCTGCGGGAGATCGGCGAAACGGGCGGAGAGAGTTTGGCCGATCGCGTCGCCCGCGGCAAGCGGCGGAGGCGGGAAAGGGCCGAGCCGCCACGGCCCCGAAGCGGCTGGGCGGAACGCACCGACGTGAGCATCCTCCGCAGCGTCCTTCTGGGATCGGCCCTGACGGCCGCCTTCCTCGCACTCGTCTTCCCCGTGAGAAACCTCTACCTGGGCGAACTGTTCTTCCACCGAGGATGGGTCCCCTTCGCACTGGTGTTTCTCATGGGCTGGTCTGCTGCCATCTTGTTCTTGAAGTGGCGGAAGCTGAAACGGCAGCGAGCGTCGATGCTGTTCGATCTGTTGCCCAATGACCTGGCGGAAGACATCACCGCCGATTCGGTGGATCGGTTTGTCCAGCATGTGCATAGCCTGCCCGCGGCTTCCGGCGAGAGTTTTCTGATCAACCGCGTCCTCCGTGCCCTGGAGCATTTCAAGGTCCGCCAGAGCAATCCGGAAGTGGTTTCGCTGTTGGCTTCGCAATCGGAGATCGACGCCAACGCCGTCCAGTCGAGTTACACGCTGCTGAACGTCTTCGTTTGGGCTATCCCCATCCTGGGTTTCATCGGCACGGTGATCGGCATCAGTGCCGCCGTGGGTGGGTTCTCCGGCTCCATGGAACAGGCGGCGGACATCACGGCGCTGAAGGAGTCGCTGAATAGCGTCACCGCAGGTTTGGCCACCGCCTTCGATACGACGCTGGTGGCCCTGGTGATGAGCATGTTGGTGATGTTCCCGTCCAGTTCGATGCAGAAGGCCGAGGAAGACCTGCTCAATTCGGTGGACGAGTACTGCAACGAGAATCTGCTCAAGCGGCTCAACGACGGATCGGGCCAGCTGGCCGAAGGGGCTCCGCAGGACGGAAGCTCGGCGGCCGTCCGTCGGGCGGTGGACGCGGTGATCAAGGCCCATCGCCAAGAGATGGCCGCGTGGACCGAACAGCTGCAAAAGGTGGGGTCAGCCGTGAGCAGCGAGGTGGCCGAGACGTGGCGGAAGATCAACGAGGAGATCAAGTCGCGTCAGCAGCAGAACGCCGATCAGACGCAAGATGTGGAGAAGTGTCTGGCCCTGTTCCAGCAACGGCTGGACGAAGTGGTCGGCACGACGGGCCAAGCGCACAACCGTGCCGCGGAGGCCATGGAACAGGCGGCCCGCTCGCTCCAGGCGTATTGCGCGGCGCTGGAGCAGGGATTGGGTCGCTTGAACGATGTCCTGGCACAGCTGGGCCAGCGCCAGGTGGTCATCCAGGCCCCGCCGCGCCGCCGCTGGTTCTTCTTCGGCAACCAGAGGAGATGACCCCGTGGCGAGGCGCCGCAGGACGAACAAGCTGGCCGTGTCCCTCTTCCCCTTCCTCAGCGTCCTGGCGTGCGTGATCGGCACTCTGACGCTGATGATCACCGCGCTGGCTTTGGGTCAGATGGACACCGACGAGGTGGCCACGCTGGACAGATTCGAAACGGCCCAGCTCAAGCTGCGCCGGCTCCGCGAGTCGATCCAGCGGCTGGAGCGAGAGATAGCCGAGCTGGAAAAGACGGCCGACCAGGATCGTCGGCGGCTGGCCGACCTGCGCGTCGAACTCCAGCAGCTGCTGGAAGAAAAGCAGCTGCTGTTGGACCGATCGGACGAACCCCCGGAGGTGGATCTGGAGATTCCCGTCGTGGACACCAAGGCTCACAAGCGCCGCACGGCCGAAATGGCCGACGAGTTGAGCCGGTTGGAGCAGCGCAGGAAGCAACTCAGCGACGAGCTGGCCAAGCGGGGTGGGCCGCGCCGCGAGGCCACGGTGGTCATCCAGCCCAGCGGCAGCGGCGTCGACCTGGAACCAGTCTTCGTGGAATGCACCGCGGAGGGGATCGTCATTCATGACAAGGAGAAGACCAGCCGCGTGCGGCGGGCGGACCTGAAAACGGATCCGACGTACTTGGCTCTGCTCAAGCGGGTGGCGGAGCGGCCCAAGGCGCGGGTCATCTTTCTCATCCGCGACGATGGCCTGGCCACGTACTCGGCGGCCAGCGCCGTGGCCACCGGGCACTACGCCCGCCACGGTAAACTGCCCGTGGTGGGACACGGGAAAATCGACCTCGGCCTATTCCAAACAAGGTGAGCTCGACGCAAGCGGAAAAAACCACCATGCGACGCGCTGGCCGCTCCACCGCCGGAAGCCTCGATTCGCTCCTGGATACCATGACCAACGTCGTGGGTATCCTGGTCATCCTGCTCACCGTTACCCAATTGGGCATCCGCGACGCGGTGAAACGGATCAGCGCCACCGCAACGGTCGATCCGCAGGAGTTTGTCCGCCTCCAGGCAGAGCTGGCCGACACCTTCCGCACCCACGAAGCCCTGCGCAAACGCCGCGATGCGCTGGCCGGCGACACAACCCAGGACGTGGCGCTGGAGCTGCGCCGGGTCCAGCAGCAAATCGAAGATGCGCGGCACGATATCAGCGTCCTCGAGGAAGCCAGGGATGCCAAGCGGAAGAGTCGCGAAGCGGAGCTGCGGGCACTCGTTGAAGAGGCTAACCGCGTTCTGGCGGAACAGAAAAGGAAAGAAGATCAGCTGCGGACCCGGATCCTCGCCCTGCAGGAAGAACTGGCCCGCCTCGAAGCCCAACTGGCTGAAACGACCCAAACAACTGCGCCTCAGGATACCGTGATCCGCCTGCCTGACCCGCGTCCGGCGCCGCAAGGCAAAGAGGCATTCGTTTTCCTCTGCCGGCAGGGACGTGTGGTGGGCGTGGACAAAGAGTTGATCCAGCGGCAGGCTCAGAAACGCGTTGAATACCTGGTGCGCCGCAAGGCTCTGGACCGAAACCCGGCTGCCGGGATCGACGGCGAGGCTTTGGTCAAGGTGTTCAACGAAGATAACGTACTGCGCCATCGCGACTTCGATATCCAACTGACCGTCCAGGGCCGTCTGCCGAAACTGGTGCTCAAGCGTAAACCCGGGGCCGGCGAAACGGCGGAACAGATCAAGCGAGCTGGCTCTCGGTACCGCCGGATGATCGGGGTGATCGACCCGCAGAGGTATTACCTGCAGTATCTGGTCTGGCCCGACAGCTTCGCCGTCTACCTGGAAGCCAGGCGACTGGCGGCGCGCCGAGGCCTGGATGCCGGCTGGCGTCCCACAACCACCCAGGCCGAATACACCATCGAACTGGGCGGGCCCCTGCGCGTCGGACCACCGCCGAAACCGCGGCCCAAACCGCCGCCCCGGCCCAAACCACCGGCAGAAACCAAGCCCAAACCG